>JALWJP010000050.1 GCA_026997215.1 Nanobdellati archaeon | reverse complement strand
ATAAATACCTGGTTCTAACTTTTCATTTGCAAATAAGTTAATAGGCACGCTTAAAGATTTTTTATAATCTAATTTTTTAATATAGATTACATTAGTGCCTGCAAAAGCAAAATTATTAGTATTAAGTTTAATAAAAATATCGTGAGCGCTTCCTTCTCCAATATTGGTTAAGTTGATTGTTACGTGCTTACGTTGTGAAGGTGCTATCATTACATTATCACTTTCAACAACAAGATAAGGTTCTGCTATAACCTTTAATTCATATTTTTTCTTTAACTCCAAATTAGGTTCATTAACAATAAAAGTCAAAGGATACGTTGCAGTAGGAGTATGTTCATGAGCCTTTAAATATACAAAATAAAGTTTCGAACAACCTCCGCATAATTGAAAAGACTCGTTTAAAGAAGGAAACGAACTGATATAGGTAAAGTATCTCGGCAGTAATAAGTCCAAATTATTTATTTTCCCCTCTTTATTTCCTTTGTTCACTACTCTTAATATAAGAGTAATTTCATCTCCGGCATAAATTTCTTTAGGCAAAACATCTTCTAATATAACATCTATATCCTTTGCATCTTCAACATAGGTTTCTGCATAAACGTTAGGAAGCAGCAATAACCCCAACACAATAAAAACTTTAAACACTTTAACCTTATCTCTCATTTTTCTCACCTTTTAAACATTCTTCTAATCTTTTAAGTAGAGGCTCGTCTAAAGTAACTATTTCTTTAATTAATGCGCTCTTTTTACTTACATCATTATATTTCTTAATGAGGCGTTTTATCTTTTCATTTGGGAAATCCTTTATAATATTTAAAACATAAGCCACATCTGTTTTTAAAATTTGCTCTATAAGGTTTGAAAAAAGAAGATTAAAAGAAGCAATCGCATCATATTTTTTAACTTTTCCTTCTTTAATCACACGTATTATTCCTTTTTTTTCTAAAGAAGTTAAGGATGTGCTTATTAAGCCTATACTATAATTAAGTTTTCTTCTAATATCTTTTTGAGTTAGAGGTTCAGAAGATAGAAGTAAAGTTAAAAAAATCATTGATTCGCTTTCTTTAAACCCATATTTTTTTGCTATTTCTGCAACAGATTTAAGTTGAGATTCCATAAGTTTCAATGGTTCATGAAATTTTAAAAAGATATTGTTAAAATAAAAAATAAAAAAATAACTCATGTTAGAATTTTTTTATTCTTGCTCTTGCTAATTTATTCCAAACCTCTTGAAGAACCCTTATTGCTTCGTTTAGCTTTTTATTTGCCTCTGAAATATAGACCCCTACCTCCTGTAAACTTTCCTCGTCTTTTTTACCTTCCTCTAAGATCATAAGAGCTCGTTCTCTTAATTCTTTAGCCTCAGAGATTAAAGATTCTATTTTATTTACTTCAGCACTAATATTTATTCCTTTTTCTTCCGCAATTTCTTCCATCACTTCTAAACGAGAACTTATTACATCAGCCCTTATCAATACCACTCCTATCCTCTCTATTCTTTCTTTTTGAACGTAGTATCTAAATACCTCTTTTACTTCTTTTAATTTATTTCTTATTTCTTTTGCTACTTCTCTAAAACAGGCAATATCCGTACAATTATCTAGTTTCTTCTCTTCCTCTTCTTTAAAAGATTCAAGATCTTTTATTGTTTGATTTATTCTCCCTACATATTCTTCCACTTCCTCTTCATCCAAATAAGGAGAAGATTCTAATCTCAATTTTGTTATCTCTAGCACTTTAATAGATCTATCAATTGCTCCTAAAAGATAGTTTTTTGCATGCTCTGTGTAGTTTAACTTAAGCTCTTTGCAATAATCCGTTGTAAAATTGTGCTCAACACATTGAACATATTCCTGCTTATGTTGCTTCAAATAATTTTTTATTTCATTTCTTTTACGTAACCAATCGTTTTTATATTGCATATAAACTCTTATCTCTCTTTTATATTTTTCGCTTATATTGATAAAGGGTTGTCTTTTTTTCCATTTGTTCTTTTCCAATTCCCTTACTGTTTCTATTTTTTCTTCAATTTTTTTTCTGAATTCTACAACGTTACCTTCACTTTCATACCATAACCTCTTTAACTCCTCTCTTGATAATTTATTTCTTACCATAATCCTAAAATCTTTGCTATTTGTAATTTCTCTAAACCTTTCAAGACGCTCCCTAACCTTTAATTGTTGAGATGAGTTTGACAAAGATAATCCTTTCCCATAACCCGAAGGGTTTTTTTGTTTAATACTCAGAATTTCGCTTTCATCAGATATGTTCTCCTGCAAGGCATAAGAAGGAAGACTAAAAAAAGACATCAATAAAAAGTTCAATAATACAAAAACTAAAGTTATCCTTCTTACGGGTCTACCCACCATCTAACATCACCTCGATTAGATTTTCTAAGAAAATAAAAGAATTTTCAACTATTTAAAGACCTTTTATAAAATTTTATAAAAAGTGCCCACGGGGGGATTCGAACCCCCGACCTCCGCGTTTCTCACACGCCGCATATTAAAATCATCCTTGCGTCATAGCTCATAAGCCTGTTATGAGCGCGGCGCTCTAACCGCTGAGCCACGTGGGCTCTTAAAACTAAACTCCGAAGGGAATTTTAAAAATTTAACTAAGTTCTAAAACAAAAGATATAACGATAAAATTACATACAATAAATTAATATAATAATGAAAGAAAAACACAATAACAGAACAAGATATTATTTTAGATTATTTTTGAATTATATAAATACAATTAACAAGAACTCTCTTTCATTCATCTGCCTCATCCTTCTTTTTATTGCAATATTTATAGAGAGTACCTTCTTTTTCTACCCATTCTTTTTCCTCTTTGGTTACAAAACCTTGTTGTTCTTTAAGAAAAAATATACCTCTGTTATTCTATAATTTCTTATAAATCCTTCATAAAGATTTTTCTCTTTTTTGTCTTCGAAAAATATATATTCCTATTTCTCCAATATTTTACGTATTATGTTATTTTCTAGTTCTGAACTAATAGGTATTAAAGGAGAAATGTCATAATGGCTTATATTACTATATTATAGTAGTAAATATTTAAAAATCTTACATTTACTTTTCTTTAAGGTTTAAAAAATCTCGCATTTAGTTTAAAATTATGGAAAAAGATAAAAAAGCGGTTTTAAAAGAAAGTGAGGATGTTAAAGGGCTAGAGGTTCATGCTAAGGGTTTTGAGAAATCAATCTTATGGAAAAATCTTGGTTTTCAAGCAACCAATTTAGGGTATGCCATAGATTTATGGAAAACAATAGAAGGAAAAAGAGATGATATAACAATATTTTTTGGTTTCACATCAAACATGATTTCATCAGGTTTAAGAGATATCATTACCTGGCTTGTCAAGAATAAAAAGGTTGATGTGATTGTTACTACGGCAGGTGGTGTGGAAGAAGATATTATCAAGGTGTTTAAACCTTTTATTATTCAAAAGAATGCTTGGAAGTTTAAAGGTAAAGAGTTGCGTGAGAAAGGCATCAATAGAATAGGCAATATCTTAGTTCCTAATGATCGCTACATTGCTTTTGAAAAGCATATGATGCCTTTCTTTGAGCAATTATTGGAAGAACGAGAAGTATGGAGGGTAAAAGACTTCATCTGGAAGTTGGGTGAGAGTATTGAGAAGCATAGGCTTCACGAGGAGTCGTGGGTCTATTGGGCATATAAACACAGAATTCCTGTTTTTTCTCCAGCGATAACAGACGGATCGATTGGAGATATGCTTTATTTTTTCAACAAATATGAAACGAAGAAAAAGTTGCTTTTTGACATTTCACAGGATTTAGAAGAAATAAACACCATAGCAGTTAATGCTAAAGAAACTGCTGTGATTATTTTAGGAGGTGGTTTAGTCAAGCATCACATAATTAACGCCAATTTAATGAGAGAAGGTGCTGACTACGCCATCTACATTAACACGGCCATAGAGCAGGATGGCTCATTAAGTGGTGCACCCGCAGAGGAATCAAAGGCATGGGGTAAGATCAAAGGTTATGAAGATAATACTTCTGAGATATGGTGTGACGCAACCATTTGTTTTCCAATACTAGTCAAGGAGGTATTCTTTAAATATGTTTAAAATTCAATTCCCCATTTTTTGGTTTCTTTATTAATCCTTGATTTTATCTCTTCTGCCTTTTTTTCATCTTTTGCTTCTATACGCAAAGCAATTACAGGTTCAGTATTAGACTTTCTAATTATAAACCATCCATCTTCCATCTCAACCCTTATTCCGTCAACATCTATGACTTTTTCATACTCGGGAAAAATGGATTCATAATTTTCCTGGAAGTACTTTATTACTTCGTCTTGTAATTTCCATGATTCAACTTGTATCCTCAAAGGAGGCGTAGAATAATAATAAGGGAATTCTCTAACCCACTCATATAATTTTTTTCCTGAATTGTTAAGAAATTCTAGTAATTTAAACATTGCTAAGATTGCATCCTCATAGATCGTTCCATTTATATTAAAGTAATAATGTCCAGAAAGTTCTCCTCCTATACCATACCCTTCATACATCTTTTCTTCAATAAAAGTATGTCCTACGCGTGTTATATTTATCTCAATACCATAAGAACGAAGAAATTCTATAACACTTTTAGAAACATTAACCTCTGTAATTACTTTAACCTCCTTTCCTTGTTGCAATTCATTTAAAGCTAATAATGCCAATACTCTATCACCACTTACATGATTACCTTTTTCATCAATGACCCCTAATCTATCACCATCCCCATCAAAACCAAAGCCAACAATATTATGGGTTGAACAATACTTAATAAGATCTTTAAGATTAGCAGGTTTAGAAGGATCAGGAGGGTGTGAAGGAAAAGTACCATCTGGAACTTCGTTAAACTTTTTAATTCTTAATTGAGGGAAATGAGAAAATAAAAAAGGTTGAACCGCAGCTAAACTACCATTGCTAAAGTCTATAGCTATACTCTTATCAGATACACTAACAGTTCTTTGAATAAATGAAGCATATTCCTTTACAGATTCCTCTTCTTTTACTTCTTTAACATTTTTTTTGTGTTCTTCGAAAGAAAAATGTTCCTCGAGGCTGTTTTTCAAATCAAAAATTTGTTGGGATGTGAGAGACCTGCCTTTATAAACTATTTTTAAGCCATTATATTCAGGAGGGTTATGAGATGCTGTTACAACAACACCCGCCTCTTTAAATTTACTGAAGAAATAAAGCATAGGTGTAGGTAAGATTCCACGATACTCTATCGTTCCTCTTTTTACTCCTTTTATAAATGCATGAGCTAATGAAGAAGAACTTTCCCTCACATCCCTCGCTATAACTAGATCAGTTATATCATACTTATCAGTGAAATAATAAGCTATCTTTGTAACAACGTCTTCATTAATTTCATCAGGATATATGCCTCTAACATCATAAGCTTTGAAAATCATAAATTAAACACCTCTCTTATTCTTTTTAGAATATCAAGTGCATTATCTCTTAACCATACATTCCTACCCACTGCTAGTCCCTGAGCTCCTGCTTTATATATATTTTTAACATCCTCAAAAAATCTTTCGCTTTTAGCACCTCCTGCAACATAAACATAAAAATCATGACCCACGGGAGTATAAGATAAAGCTTCTTTAAAAGTTTCATAATTTCCTGTATACTTGACCTTTACTATGTCTGCTCCTAATTCATAGCCTGCTCTTATAGCATAAGCTATATAATCCTTTTTTTGCTCATCCTTTATATGGGGTGCTCTAACGTAACTCCATAGAACAATAGCCAATCCTTTATTTTCTGCCTCTTTCCTCAATTTTGAGAAAGTTTCAATCATATGCGCTTCATAAGGAGAACCAAAATATATAGTATAACCGATAGCTTTAGCATTATATTTAACAGCATCATCTATGCTCGCAGTTAAACCAGCAAAATATTTTTCTTTAGTAAGAAGAGTTTTACCGTTTAGTTTTAAAATAAGGTTGAGTCTCATTTCTTTAATTTTTTCAAGATTATGTTTTGCAGTACCTGGTTGAAAAATAACGGCATTAGCTTTTCCTTTCTTAGCAATGCTTAAGATATAAGAAGGATCAAAAGCGTTTCCTTTCAGATCCTTGGGTCCATGCTCTAATCCGTGATCATATGCAAGAAAAATACCTCTACCTCTTTTTAAACCTAAAAGTTTATTGATGCTCATAATACCACCTTTATTATTTATAATTATTCACAAAAAATATATATTAATAGCAACATCATTAAATTTATGGTTGCTATTGAACTCTTCTTACAACAAAAAAATAATAAGCACATAAAAGGGCAAATAGCTATTTCTCATATGCAGGCAATAATTATTATTGTTATTTCTTTAGCCATAC
>JALWJP010000049.1 GCA_026997215.1 Nanobdellati archaeon | reverse complement strand
CTTCTACACTCCTTCTAATTTTTAATAACTCTGCGTATGTGATGTTTAATTTAACCAATGATTATGCTTCATGGCAGTCGGAAAAGAGTTCAGGAGATTTTTCTAATGGCGGTGAAGTTTTAAATGAAAACGCAACATATCTTTGCATAAATTCTTCAATCAAAACTTTATGCTTTTCTTCATATGCCAATTATGTTCTTTATAATGAAAGTAATGATCTCTATTTGAATGTTAAACCTTTTACAGATAAACTTTATATTACTTTTAGAATGCCTTCTTGTTTAAAGGATGTTGCTCTACGTTACGGAGTGATTAAGGAGGAGAGATTATGAAGAAAGGTGCTTTACATATAATAGAGGCAATACTTTCCACTATTATACTTTTATCTATTGCTATTTATATTTCTAAATCTTCTTCTATCTTTACACTTTATACTCCTAAAAATGTATGCTTAAATGATCAGGGCAACATCTTTATAGAAAGACATGAACTTAAAAGTACGGGTTGGATAAATAAAACATTAAACTATGTGAAAGAATGCTGGATGCTATATGATGGTAAAACTATTAGGGTTTATAACTCAACCTCTTTTTCACAGGATTTTATTCTGACATCTTTAAATGTAACAGTGATTTCCTTTACAAGCAACTTTAGTTTATATTATAATTGTTTAGATATGTGTATCGTTTTTTTAGAATGTTATCAAATTCAAGAGGGAGAGGGATCTTTGAATTTTCTTAATCAAAGTTTTGGGGTGAATAGTTATGAGAGTTAAAGGCCAGTATATGATGCTTTTTAGTATAGTATCTGCTATTCTTATTCTTGGTTATTTTTCTTACAACTCTTTTGTTACCTCTATATCAAGTAGAGATTGTATTAATAAGAGTTTGTATAGTTTGGCATCTCATAATGTATATGCTAGTTGCTCCACTTTACAGGTTTTGTTTGCTAACACGTTAAATGATTTTGGTTTTATATATTGCGAGAAATATAATTTTACTTATTTGTTATGCACTTTTCAAAACTGCTCTTCTCTTTTATTAAATGCATCCGTGAATGCTATACCTTTTTCAATTTCCACAGATTATAAGCAATATTATGTTCCTTGGAATGAAACTTGTTCTTTGTCTATGACTTACTCATCTTTTGCTAAAACCAAAAACTATTCGTGTGATGAACCGTTTTTTATTTACTTTTATGAAAAAGAAAAACTAAAATATGTAAGTTAAATATATATACCTTCTCCCCTTTAATAATATTATGACATCCTTAACTTCGAGATTAAGCATAATAGCAATAACCTTGACCATAATGAGCATGGCAATATATGCTTTTGCTCTAAATACAGCACTACCTTGGCATCCATTACAACAAATAGTAAGAGACCCTACTTCACTCACACCTACATCATTAGATGAAAACAATAATGGCAGGATAGACCCTGGAATAATAGAAGATACATTACAAGACATAACAAATAATGGAGCATCTACAACCAACCCAATAACCGTAGGAGGATTAACTTCTAATGGAGGTATTGTTGTTAGTGGTAATGCTGTATTTAATGGAAATGTAAAATTACCTTATATCATCTGTGGTGCAGGTAAAAGATTACATACAGATGCTAACGGCAACATTGTTTGCGGTAACAATGATGATGATCCTAGTAATGAATTGCAAACCTTAGCTGAGGTATTGCAACAAGGAAATGATGCTCAAGGTAATAGAATTATAGGATTAAGTATGGTAAGGGGAGTAGGCAGTTTAAATGGAGCATTAAGAATAGATACAGGAAATGGTTATGTAGATATAGGTCCTAAAAATACAGTATGGTCTCATTTCTATACAGATAGACCTCGATATTATTTTAATAAAGGTATAACCGTGGATACAGGTTTAATAGGTAGTTATAATGAAAATCTTTATTTACAAACATCAGGAACAACCAGATTAACAATCTTAAACTCTAATGGCAATGTAGGTATAGGCACCACAAATCCTCAAGCTAAACTTGATATAAGAAATTCAGGAGAAATCATACAAATAGGCAGAGATGTGAGTAATCCGTCTATAGAACTTAGAGACACGGATAGTGACGGTAAGGTACCTTACATAGATTTTATCAATGACGCTACCACTGATTACGATATGAGAATTATCTTAAATGGAGATAATGAGCTTAAAGTCACAGGAGGTAATCTAAGAGCAGAGGGTTTATGCTTAAGTGATGGTTGTAAGACATCATGGAGTCAGGTTGGCGGAAAACCTACTATAAGTTTTTATACAGCAAGTTGTTCTGGTAATTGTATTACTACTATTTATAATGTTGACGTATGTTTTCTTTCAGGTTATTACTTTTGGGATAGTGAGAGTAGCCACAGTTGGGAGAAATGTGAAGTTTGGAAAGAAGGAAATGTCTGGAAACTTCAATATTATACAGGAGACCCAACAGGAGTGGGACATTGTAATGCGATATGTTTAAAATGGTGAGAATATAATGAGTTTTTACCATTTTTAAGCATTAATTAACACTGAATTAAGATGTGCTTCTTTACTTTCTTCATTATAAGAAACGCCTAATTATTGATTAACTTCTTTTATACTCTCTACACCACTCCTTCACAGGGCACTCCTTGCATCTCGGGTTTTTAGGCAAGCAAACCGTTTGCCCAAAACCAACCATTGCTTTGTTAAGTTCGTTCCATAACTTCTTAGGTATCTTAACATATAACTGCTGCTCAGTTTCTTCTGGTTTAGCAGCATTCACCCACCCCAGTCGATTAGATATGCGATGTACATGCGTATCCACACCTATGACGTTTTTACCGCAAATATCTGCAAGTATGACATTAGCTATTTTCCTGCCTATGCCTGGTAAGGAAATAAGCTTTTTGTAATCACAGGGTACTTCGTTATGTTTAAGTTTAGAAGCTATGGCTTTGAGATACCTTACTTTTTGCTTATAGAATCCAACACCTTGCAAGATGTTTTTAAGTTCATCTTCTTTTATATTCTTTAAACATTCCCATGAATTACATATTTTTTCCAACTTCTTAACCGCTTTTAATGTTGCTTCATCACGCGTTCTTGAACTAAGAACTACAAAAATAAATCTTAACCAAGGCTTATTTTCAAGATACGATGCTGCTTGATAAACCGGAGCATTTCTTTTTAATGCTTCTCTCTTCATTAGCATTACGACCTTAACGTACATATCCTTTTCCATAAGGTATCCTCGCTACCAGGTTTTCCTCATCAATATCTTTAAGCTTTTTACCTAATTGATTTTCAAACCTCTCTTTAATCTTCTTTACAAGCTCCTTAGCAGGGATGGGGCCCGGAGTAATCACAACACGAGGCTTATGGTTAATGTACTTTATTAACGGCCCGATTTTTAATCCTTCATCATTAATAATCACTGCCATTTCCAAAGGTAACTTATAAATGTGACGTTTACCTCTTATCATGAACATTCCTTTACCTATATATTCTCCTGATGGCGCTTCTTTCGATACTTGCTCAGGATAAACATAAAACACTTCACCATAAGAAATCTCTGCTTTCCACAATTTGCTAAAGCAAAGTGTGAACTGAGCACATTCCAAAATATCTTGCTCTTTAGCTTTTTCCCTTCCTTCTTTCAACAAAGCAAAAGGGGAGCCGGGCTCTAAACTATGAAAGACCAAATCGTTGTGATGCATGTACTTTTTGATAAGTACTTCATTAGTTGAGGCATCTTTAGCAGCCACGCAGAGCAAGTTATTAGAGGTGAAGAACCATCTAAACTTCTCATACCATGCAACTTTCTTCTTAACCTTGTCTTTCCTTTCGGGTTGCTTCACGCTTATGGCCTCAGCTTTCTGCTTTAACTTTTCAAGTTTCTCTTCTAGATCTTTTAATCTCTGCTTAAATCTCTTAATTCTCTCATACACTAGATTTATGTTTTGATAAACATTTAGTTCATAGTTTATTTTTATAATTCTTCCTTCTATTAACAATCTTAAATTCTTGCTTTTGTAATTAATCTCAACATCTTCCCTACTTTTTCCTTTCAATGCTTCTTTTCTTACACGCTCGATCTCATGAGCATGTATGCTCATAAACTCGGCTAAATTCTCCTCTTCAGTTATCTTTTTCTTCAGTTCTTCTATCGCATTTTTGATGTTCTCAATATCTCTTTCCACCTTACTTTTTCTTTCTTCTTTTTCTTTAACTTCTTCCTCTTCAATTACAAGTAATTCCTTAAAGTAGCGATTTTCCAATACTTCATTGATTGAAGGAACTTGAAATTCATACATTTCCTTTATCTTTTCGTAAAGGCATAAAAGTTTCTCTTTACTTATGTCTTTTATTTTCTCTTTTTCCTCTATACCGCATTCATTTTCCGCTTTTATAACTACCTCGCGAGGTATGCCAAAACGCTTTATAATATCTCTAGTAATGATCTCATCTTTTCGATTCTCAACCATTTGAATAAACTTCTCTTTACTTGTTTTCAAGATATTGAGTGGATGCTCGATCTCCTCATAAACTTTATGAGTCTTGAGTATTCTATCCTTCCATTCCTTCGGTTCCATTACCGCAAGTATTTTTTTACTTTTTTTGTCCACAAGAAGAATATTGCCTCGATTTCCAAAAAGTTCGATAATAAACAAAACATCTTCAAACTCTAAAACTAAAACTCTATCAAGTTCTTGCATATAAACATCAAGAATTTTTTTTCTTAAAAGATATTTCCTTAGGCGCATTACAAAACTTGGCGGATATAAAGGCTTTTTAATTTCTTTATTTGTTATAAAAACCTTATCCTTGGCAACTATCAACTGGAACTTTTCGCCTTGATTATAAATCCTAAATATTATATTGTCGTTTATTTGCCATATTTTCTCTATCTTACCTTCTTTAATCTTTTCTTTATTTTCTTTAAGCCATTGATACAATTCATATGATGTTAGCTCCATGTTGATAAAAAAAGAGTTAAATTTTTAAATATTTAGATATATTATTATTTTAAGGTGGTAAATAAATGAATCTCAATTTTAATAGGTTTTTGATGTTTGAGGTAGAGTAGGTTGATGAAAAGAAAGGTATAGAAAAAGAAGTTTTTGTTATAGACAATCCTTTGGCTAATAGTTTTAAAGTGAGTAACGGTAAGGTAACTGCCTACGTCTATTTTGGAGAGGAAGATATGGAAATCTTTGTTATGGATGAAAAAAATAATACTTTGAAGAAAATTACTGCTAAAATTTAAAGACTATAGCCATTTATAGTATAAAGACCGTTTGTTTCTAACAGAGTATGAACAATAGCTAACTCTAAAGCTTTATCAAAGTCATTAGGTCTCTTGAGAAGTTCTATAGCTATTAAACAATGATGTACATCTGCTTTATCCAATACTTTATGTATTATTTTTTTAGATCTGTTGACGAAATCAGGTATCTCATCTTCGTGAAGTTCAAAACTTTCTGCTAAAGTTATGCTTAGAAGTTTTCTTCCCACAGTTTTAGTTGCAGGGACAAGGGTAACCCTTATTGATGAAGAAGGATCTGTTGCACTACCTGCCTGCATTACCGTATTTTCTATTAATTTAGCTTCTCTTATCTTTATTTCCTCTACCTTTAGTTCTTTTAATCTTTCTTTTATTACTGCATATTTTGAGAGTTCGCACTCCACTTGTAATTCTCGTGAGATAATAGAAACATTTTTAGCCCCTACTTCTAATAATGTATGAACAACTTTTTCAGAATCGAAATTGGTTGGTAGTATGCCTGTAATTTTTACAAGTCTATTTTTATACATATTGTTGTAGGTGTATCAAAATCTTTAAAAAATTTAATTTTATCATTAAATAAATAGTTTGAGGTGAATAGCGTATGCAACATTATACTAAATACGAAAGAGCAAGGATTATTAGTGCAAGAGCATTACAGATTTCAATGGGTGCACCACCTTTAATAAAAATTTCTGATTATTTAGATCCTATAGAAATTGCCAAAATGGAATTTGAAAAAGATGTTATTCCTATTGATGTTGTGAGGTAAAGGGAATGTATAAACCTCGGCATCTTTATAAAGAAGTTTTGCGAGTTAATGTGGTTAGATCAATAAATCCTGAAATAAATTATATTATTGTATTAGATCCTTTTGAATCTTTTAAACTTCGAGATACTTTAGGATCTTTTCTTTTAACAAAAGGGTATAAGTTATTATCTCAGGGAGGTGATGGTGGAATATATAAGGAGACATATTCATTAAAATCTTCTCAAGATTTAAGAATTACTTTGGTTATACAAAAATATTTAAAGAATGACGTGAAAAGATCTTTTCCAGTTTATTTGCTAAATATTAATATAAAATACAGAGATTTAAAAGATGCTGAACATTTTATAAATTATGTCGAAGGATTTTT
>JALWJP010000048.1 GCA_026997215.1 Nanobdellati archaeon | reverse complement strand
ATATATTTCTTAACCTTTTAAAAGTTTATCAAAAGAAGTATATTATATGTTTAAGCCATACAATTTCACAGAGGTGGAAGAAAAAGTAATAAAAAAATGGAAAGAAGAGCACATTAAAATCAAAGTTAAAGCAAAGTTCTCTAAATTTCCCAAATTTTATTTTCTAGATGGTCCTCCTTATGCAACTGGATTCATACACATGGGTACTGCGTGGAACAAAATACTGAAAGATGCATATATAAGATTCATTAGAATGAGAGGAAGAAACGTATGGGATCAACCAGGTTATGACACCCACGGTACGCCTATAGAAGTTAAAGTGGAGAAAGAATTGGGATTTAAAAGCAAAAAAGATATTGAACAACATGGCGTAGAAAATTTTATTGCACGATGTCGTGATTTTGCAACCAAATACATTGATGTGATGAATGAGCAATTTGAAAATTTAGGAGTGTGGATGGATTTTGACAATCCTTATCTTACGTTATCTAATGAATATATGGAAGGGGCCTGGCACACGTTTAAAGTTGCTTATTCTAAAGGTTTACTTTATAAAGGTGCTTATCCTGTTCATGTATGTCCAAGATGCGAGACTGCTGTTGCCTACAATGAGATAGAATACATGAGTAAACGTGATCCTTCTATATTTGTGAAATTCAAAAGGAAAGACGCTGTTAATGAGTATTTCGTTATATGGACTACAACCCCTTGGACACTACCTGCTAATGTAGCTATAATGGTTCACCCTAACTTCGAATACGCCAAAGTGTTAATAAAAGATCGCAAAGAAGTGTGGATTATTGCCAAAGATCTGGTAAAGAAACTTATGAAAAAATGGAATATAAAAAATTATGAGGTAATAGATACTATTTTAGGAAAAGAATTAGAAGGTCTCCAATATGAGCATCCTTTCAAAGAAAAAATACCTAGGCTTAAATCCCTTATCAAAGGTCACGAAATTATAGTAAATGCCATGTTTGTAAATTTAGAAGAAGGTACTGGTTTAGTTCATGTGGCCCCTGGTCATGGTAGGGAAGATTATAAAGCCTCACTACCTTATAAATTAGAGATTATCGCTCCACTAAATCTTGATGGAACTTATAAAGAAGAAATGGGAGAAGAATTAAAAGGAAAATTTGCTTACGACGCTAATCCACTTATCATAAAATGGTTAAAAGATAGTGATGCTCTCATACTTGAAGAAGAAGTAGAACACGATTATCCAAAATGTTGGCGATGCTCTACGCCTTTACTTCTAATGGCGGTGCCACAATGGTTCTTTAAAATCACATCTATAAAAGAAAGGTTAATTGAAGAAAATGAAACAGTAGAATGGCATCCCGATTGGGCAAAAAAAAGATTTAAATCGTGGTTAGATAATTTAGAAGATTGGCCTATTTCAAGGCAAAGATATTGGGGAATACCTTTGCCCATATGGGAATGTGAAAAATGCGGAAACATAGAAGTAATAGGATCTTTAAGAGAGTTAAAAGACAGATCAGGCAAGAAAGATATTAAAGATATGCACAGACCTTATATTGACGAAATTACCATAAAATGCGAAAAATGCGGTAACGTAATGCATAGAATACCTGATGTACTTGACGTATGGTTTGATTCAGGAGTCGCTTCATGGGCATCTTTAGGTTATCCTGAACGTAAAGATTTATTCGAAAAACTATGGCCTAGCGAGTTACAAATAGAGGGAGCGGATCAAATAAGAGGATGGTGGAACTCTCAGTTAATTACATCTATCATAACTTTTGATAAAAAACCCTTCACTCGCATCATATTTCATGGTTTAGTTTTAGATGCTAAAGGAATAAAGATGAGTAAAAGCATAGGGAATGTGATCACTCCAGAAGAAGCCATTGAAAAGTATGGAAGAGATGCTTTAAGACTTTATTTACTTAGCTCACCTCCTTGGAATAATTTCTATTTTAATTGGGGTGAACTTGCTAAAATCCATAGATTCCTTCAAACATATTGGAATCTTTACCAATTCGTAAAGACTTATGGAGGAGCATATACAGGAGAGGAAGAAGAAAAAATAGAAAAGTACTTTTCAAGATTACCTATAGAGGATAAATGGATAATATCTAAACTTCAAGAACTATTGAATCTAGAAGAATTTGTGGAGCTCCATAAACTTGCAACAAAACTTATGGATTTTGCGCTTCATGATTTTTCAAGAAAATACATAAAGATGATACGTGATAGAGTTGCCCTAAATTATGAAGGAGAGGATAAAGAATATGCTCAAACAACTTTAAGATATGTATTCACAACACTAAACAAATTATTTGCTCCTTTTATTCCTTACCTAGCAGAATATGTTTACACAGGTAACGAAGTAAGTGTTCATGCTGAACTATTACCTCCTTATAACTCCAAAATACATGATATAAAGTCTATAAGGTTCATAGAACTTTTAGATAAAGCAATGGATGAAGCAGCAAGATTAAGACAGCAGTACAAAGTTAAGCAAAGGTATCCCGTGCTTAAATTAGGCTGGGTGTTGAAAGATGAAGAAATGTTAAAAATAGCAAAGCAAAACATTAATTTAATTAAATCTATGTTTAACACAAAAGAAGTGATGTTTGAGAGATTAGATATATGTGAAGGAAATATTTGTATTGATTTTACAGAAACAGAGGAATTAAAGGAAGAAAGATTCTTAAGAGAACTCATAAGACATATACAAATGGCAAGAAAGAAAAAAGGTAAAAGAATTGATGAAAAAGCAACAGTTATTTTAGAAGGTAGTAGTGTTTTAGAAAAATATCTTGAAACAATTGAGAAGGAAACAAATTCTCGTGTGGAATTAGGAAAAATAGAAAAGAAAGATGACGAAGTCGCATATAAAAATCTAACTGCTAAATTTCAGGTGTTATAATCAATGGGACAAAGCAAAACGGTTGTAGCATTAAGTTTCATAGATATTCTAACAGGATGGCTTTATTTTTATGATAAAAACATATCATCCTTTATCCTCATAGGTCTCCTATGGTTTCACATAATAAAAGGTGCTCTATCCTTATTAGGAAGCATAAGTTCGGGATATTTTTTTGATTGGATGGGAGGGATAGATCTTCTAGCAGGAATAGCAGTATTGTTTCGAGGCACTAATTTATTAACAAAATTCTTTAGCATAGTTATGATACTTCTAATCATCAAAGGACTTTATACTTTAACGCGAGGCATCTCAGGTGTATGAGACGATAAAAAAGCAGCAATAACTACTCCACATTCATATTCCTTACCATTACCTTCCACTTCCACAACTATCTTCTCAATTTTAGTTAATTCCCATTCTCTTATTTTAAAAGCTTCTTTTATCATTTCCTCTAACATTCTATTAACTTCTTCTTTATTGCTCCCTTTATATTCGTAAAAGAGACCACCTCCTTCCTTTCTATAACCTATAACTAAGCCACATGCTGCTTTACCTTCTCTTACACAAACATCCACGTATACTGCTGGTATAATTTCTCCTATTTTTATATCCGTAGGCAATTCTCGAACAACTTTAGCGTTCACAGGCAACACACTACTCAATTTAACAAGATTAGCATTACCTATACCCATTTTTATCAAAGCTTTATCAAAAGCATTAAGTTTGTGTATGCTTTTTCCCTTAGCACCATTAAAATAGACTAACATTACATCACCTTAATTCGACAGTTTCTATTTCAAGATTTTTTAGATCAACAACATAGGATTTAGGAATATCTGCAACAGCTGCATTAACTAGCAAAGTATTTTCAAAAACTTTTTTAAAACCATTACCTTCATGAACATGACCAAAGCAGTGCAACAAAGGTTTTTTCCTTTTAATAAATTCAGCATAATCCACGTTTCCTATATGAGTGCCGTTCCATATCTTATCTAAGAAACCTTTTGGAGGCTCATGAGTCAGAAAGATTAATTTATTTGAAGAAATTGAAGATGTAAAGGACAGCATATCTTCCCAGTCATAATATATTTTTTCATCCATGCCAAAAAAATAATATCTACTTATTTTGACATGCTGGTATTTTAATAATCTTACATCTTCTTGCATATCTAAAGTAATATTATGATCCCAATTCCCTTCCACAAACAGACCTTTTAAACCAGCATTACATAATTCTTGAGCAACGCGATTAGCAAAATCATTGGAAAGAAAATCCCCTGTATTAACAAAGATATCTACATCTCTATTTACTGCTTCATCTATTGCTTTTTTTGCTTTTTCCCATGACATATGGAAATCTGAGGTACACATTACCTTCATAAAAGTTGTTTAATTACTAAAATTTTATATAGTTATTTCTGAAAATAATATTTATGATTGCCATAGATGCGTTATTACTATTAATTGCAACATTATTAGTATGGGGAGTAATTTCAGAATATCTTTTTGTAAAAATAGGCATACCTGATGTTCTTTTCTTAATTTTAGCAGGAATAATACTAGGATCTCAAGGGTTAAAAATATTTACTTCTGATGAGATATTGGCATCATCATTTACATCATTATTCACAACATTTGCTTTAATCATTGTTATCTTTGAAGGAGGATTAAATCTTAATCTCAAAAGTTTTTTTAAAGATTTCAAAAGATCAGCAGGAATAGCCACCTTACTTTATCTTACAAGCAGTTTATTTGTATTTGCAGTTTTAAAATTCATAAAAATATTTGATATGCACACCTTTGCTTTGTTAGCATTTTCTTTTTTAGTTACAGGTACTGCAAGCATTGTAACATATCCTTTATTATCTAAATTAAAAATAAAAGAGACAGTTAAAAACTTCTTTAAAATAGAAGCCACTTTGACTGATGCTCTAAGTATTTTGTTTGTAATTACTTTCCTACTTTATATGCAAGAACAAAAAAGATTAAGTGCAGAAACTATCAATTTAATTATAAAAAATATGTTGTCTAGTGCATCTATAGCAATTGTTATAGGCACTGCATCAGCATTCATATGGTTAAATATTCTGAAAAAAATAGAAAAATCTGAAATATTTTCCAATTACAAATATCTATTAACTTTAGCTTATATCTTTGCACTTTACTGGTTTATGCAATACTATGGAGGGTCAGCACCCATTGCAATATTTATATTTGGTTTAATTTTAGGCAATATCCCTACTATTTCCAAATCTTTTAATATAAATCTCTCGCAAAAAGTTGTAGGAAAAGCCATTTTTGCATCTACCGAGCAACTCTCATTTGTTTTGAAAGTAATGTTCTTCGTCATGGTAGGATTATTATGGGAATTCAATGTTTTAACGACTCTAACTGCATTAGGATTGCTTTTAAGTATTATTTTAATAAGATACGTCATATTCACATTAATAAAGTACGAAGATAAGTGGTTCTTATCAACATTTATGCCAAAAGGCATAAGCGTTGTTATACTGAGTTTAATGATAATAGACTATGGCGCTTCAAAAGAAGTATTAACTACTGCCATCTCCATAGTATTTTATAGCATTATCTTAGCATCATTAGTTGCTATAATTAAAGAAAGGTGGTTTAATAATGAAGATATACAACACATTAACTCAGACAATGGAAAGGTTTGAACCTCAACAAAAAAATGTTATAAAAATGTATGTTTGCGGTATAACGCCTTATGATTACGCTCACATAGGTCATGCGCGAACAGCAGTATTTTTTGATGTTGTACACAGATTGTTCAAATTTAAAGGGTATGAAGTAAAGTATGTAAGAAATGTAACAGATGTAGATGATAAAATAATAAATAAAGCTTTAGAAGAAGGTAAAACATACAAAGAAATAGCAGAATATTATAATGAGGAGTTTGAAAAAGAATTGGAAGAGCTAAATGTTTTAAAACCATGGAAGCAACCCAAGGTCAGTGATCATATTACTGATATAGATAATCTTATAAATATACTCAAAGAAAAAGGATATGCTTATCGCATAAAAGATGGTGTTTACTTTCATGTTCCTAAGTTCAAAGAATATGGTAAGTTATCTCATCAAAATTTAGAAGAACTTAACAAACATAGAATAGAACCTAATCCAGAGAAACTAGATACCAAGGATTTCGCTTTATGGAAGAGAAAAAAAGAAGAAGATGAAAAAGTAAAAGCTGTATTTTCATCACAATGTTGCGGTATGGGAAGGCCAGGCTGGCACATAGAATGCTCAGCAATGAGTATGAAATACTTAGGAGAAACATTAGATATTCATGGGGGAGGGAAAGATCTTATATTCCCTCATCATGAAAATGAAATCGCTCAAAGTGAGGCTGCAACAGGAAAACGTTTTGCAAATTATTGGATGCATGTTCATTTTGTAAACATAAAAGGAGCAAAAATGAGTAAAAGCCTAAAAAACTTTGTAACTATCAAAGAAGCTCTTAAAGACTATAAACCTTCTCAATTAAGAATATTTTTGCTTAACACACATTATAGGAAAGATATAAAT
>JALWJP010000047.1 GCA_026997215.1 Nanobdellati archaeon | reverse complement strand
AATCATAGTTCAACTTTAACTTTACAGGTATAGATTCTCGATCATATTTAAACGAAACCTTCAAATTATTATAATCTAAATCCATATTTTTAACAATATTATAGGGTATGCTATCTCTATCCCAATACCGCCATACATCTTTACCCTTCTCAGGCAAAGAGTCGTAAGAAATTAAAGATTTCAATCCTCTTATCATAACATCCTCGCTACTAAACACCTTTAATAGGTTAATTTCATCTATACCTTTCCTCTTAAACCCGTTCAAAGCTAATAGCACATCACCTTCTTTTAAATCCTTAGCTTCCTTAAGCTCCCATCCTTTTCCATTATAAACAAGCATTCTGTGATCATGTGTAACTGTAATTTCCCTACCATAAGAAGTCTTTATCCTGTAAATTTTTTCTTTAGCTTTTAACTTAACAAATTCCTTAATCCTTCTCTTAACTATATTACCATGAGCATCAACGCTTAACGCGTAATAGTTGCGAGGATTCAAATGCTCAAAATCCCTCGCCTTTACAACCTTCACCTCACCATCTTTAGTTTCTAAAAGCACATCTTCGCTGCCAACCAAACAATTACGGCGCTTAGCAGCATGCCAATAAGGATGTGCTAATACTCCCTTAGCCCTACCAAAACCTATAACCCTACCAACAATACCTGCTGATGTATGTGGAGCCAAACCCACAACTATAGTACCAATAATATCCTCCTTACTTTTAAAGTTATAATAAGGCTCCATTCCATAAACCTTAACAAGCAACTCATCCAAAAACCGAGCTGTTTTCAAAAGCACTTCAGCAGATGAAACATCCTCGTTCTCAGGAATTATAATGTCTTGAGGTTTTAGAACTAAAATCTGATCCTCTGACTCTAACAGATTGCCATAAATATCATGAGTATAACCTAACTCCCTTAACTTTTCAACACTTACACCAATATCACGTGGCCTAAAATGTGTTAAAGGAATATCAGTTGCATCAAAACGTATGGTTCCATCTTTATTAACATACAAATCATACTTAGCTCTTAACAAACCTTTTTCTATCAACTCAACTGCTCGCTTCTCACCAGAAACACCTCTCACACCCTTAACAAGATCTAATTTTTCCATCCCAACTCTTTCATAAGCTTTATCTGTTAACCACTTAATATCTATATTTCTAATAGCATACAATTGAGGTTTACCATTACACTCCTTATCCTCGAAAATAGGTTTACCGTTACAGTACATAACATATTTAGTATTTAAACTACCGCAGTGCATACACCTTTTATAATAACTTTCCTTACCACAATCTAAACACTTATAAGTTATGATTTGAACTTTTATTTTCCCTTGATTGTAACTTTCCATTAAATTCCGACGTTTGCCTCCTTCTTCACCCACAGGAAAGAGCATTTGAGGAGATCCCTTCATTTTTCTAATCTTCGCTTTTTCTGGTCTTCCCATTCTTAATCCTAAATAAGTAGGAGCCCTTTTTCTAATAATTAAACCACTGATCTTCATTAAAGCATCCATTATATCTGCGGATTCGTCAATTATTTTATAAATAGTCTCCAAATCATTATATTTTCTAAAAAGTAAATCATATATCCAATAATGTTCTTCTAATATTATTCTTTCCTCTCTAACTTTATGCAAAACACCTAAATCCTCTAAAATTTTTTTTACTTCTGTATTATAATGTAATACAAGTTCTCCTCCTGTGTATGATAAATTGTTATACAAATGTTTTACAAGAACCTTTAAATGTTCTTTAGAAATATCATGCCAGAATAAATTATATTTAGGATGTAAACCTATATTATACTTTTCTGAAATATCAACAGCTTCGTTAAAATTAGGAAAGTTAATCCAAAATTTTTTGTATTTTTCATAAAGTTGCTTATTATGTTGTTTAAGTTCTAATAACCACCATTCCTCAGCATATCCTGCAGGTAATAAAACATGATTGTTACTAACAAATTCCCCAAAAGGAATTAAAATATCGCCTAAATAAAGTATTTCTTTAATTTGATTCTTATATTTTTTAACATCTTCTTCCCCTTTTATCTCAATTACATCTCCATTATTCAGCAAGACAATAGGGTTTTCTAAAGCATTATGAGGCATAACTACTGCAGCTTTTCCAGGCCCTTCTAATGCAACTTGAGTACCCATAGCTAAATGATCGAAAAGATAAAAGACACCAACAGATAAATTAACACCTGCTAAACCATTAGTAAAACTCTTACCATACCTTAACCTAAACCCGCCTTTTTCTGCTGGAAATGACAAAACAGGTCTTCCTCCTACTAATTTATCTAAATACTTAGTACTGGGTATGTATTTTGGTTTTTCATCCGCAACATTATCAATTTTAACAGCAGCATGAATCTTCTTCTTCAAAGCAATAAATTCCTCTAACCAAAACCAATGCTCAATACCAAAATCCTTCGCATACTTCTTAACGAACTTAAGCATTTTCTCTGCTTTTAAAGGCAACCCGTCAAGTAATATTAAACACATACCCCCTCTTATTTTATTTGTTTCTATGCGTGGTAAATCCTTATAATTAGAAACTTCTATCTTTTCAGTGGGCTCCCCCGTGATTTCCACTGGAACATTCTTGATTATTAGTTCAATCTCCTGCTTAGTAGGATGATATTGCTTTGCAGCAACCCTCGTATAATAATCCTCTACCTCTGTATAATATCTATTAATTTCTTCCTCTATAGGCTTATAAACATCTAACCCAACTATTCTCCTTACAAAATCAGCAATAAGAACACTCATAGCAGATGCGGTACCACCAGCACTTCTTATAGGACCAGCATAATACACAGCCAAATATTCGCTACCATCATCATTTTTCTTAATTTTAACTTTAGAAATACCTTCTAAAGGCGCAGTAACAACACCTAAAGTTAAATAAGCAACAGCAGCTCTTATAGCTAAATCAGCTCTTTTCTCTTTATTTTCAATAGACAGCACTTCATTTTTAGCAATAGCTTCAGCTATTTTTAAAGAAACTCTTAAATCGTTTTTTCCATATTCTTTTTCGAATTTTCTTATAAATTCTTTCAAATTAGCATTAAGAAGTTCTGGATAAATAACACTTAAAATACCCTCTACTCTTGCTGCAGTATCATCTGCTCTAATTATTTCAACATTATAAGAAGGATCATAACCTTTTTTTCTAGCTTCTTGAGCATAACTATAAGCTTTGTTAACTTCTTCTTTCAGTGAATTAAAATATTTTTCCATATAATCATGAAAAATAATTTGTTTTTAAATTAATTAATATTATATTTAATAATATATTTTATATTATATATATTTAAAACAATGTTATATTCATTTTCACATATACAACCTTTATTCCAAAAGAAATTAAGGGGTCTCTCTTTGTTACTACCTTTACTTCCTATGGAAAAGAATTTAAAGTTAATTAATAATTATCATTTCTATGATTGTGCAAAAAACCATTCATGATATTTTTAAGGATGCTATTAATTCAAAACCAATATTCAAAGATAAATCTGTTTTAACTATTAATTTTACTCCTCAAAATATTATGCATCGTGACTCTTTTATTTATACTTTATCAAAGATATTAGCTGTTTCTTTAAAGGGCGAGAAACCTTCTAATGTTTTTATATATGGGCCTACAGGTACTGGTAAAACCTTGGTTACAACTTTTGTTTTGAAAGAATTAAAAAAAGCAGCTGATGAGAACGGCAGTAATATAACTTATGTTTATGTTAATTCTAATCTTAAAAGAGTTGCTGATACTGAGTATCGCTTACTTTCTTACATAGCTAATGAATTAGGAGAAAACATTCCTTTTACTGGTTTACCTACCGATGTTGTATATGATAGATTTTTCAAAAAACTTAAAGAAATTGGAGGTGTTGTTATTTTAGCTATTGATGAGATTGATATTTTAGTTGAAAAAATAGGGGATAGGTTTCTTTATACTTTGACAAGAATAAATCAGGAGTTAGAAGGTGTTGTTGTTTCTTTAATAGGTATATCTAATAATCTTAGTTTTACAGAGCATTTAGATGCAAGGGTTAAATCTTCTTTATCAGAAGAAGAGATTTGGTTTACACCTTATAATGCTTTACAGCTTCGCGATATTTTAAATGAAAGAGCAAAATTAGCTTTTAATGAAGGAAAGATAAGCGAGGCCGTTATTAATAAATGTGCTGCTTTGGCTGCTCAAGAACACGGAGATGCTAGAAAGGCATTAGATCTTTTGAGGGTTGCTGGTGAGATAGCAGAAAGGTTAAATGCAGAGAAAGTGTTAGAAGAGCATGTTGATATGGCTGAAAAGAAAATAGATTATGATAGGATATTTGAAGCTGTGAAAACCTTGCCTAAGCACTCTAATTTTGTGCTTTACGCTATTATAGATTTATTAAAAGAAAACGATAATTCTAAAGTTTTAACAGGTGATGTTTATAATACTTATAGCGAGATCTGCAAACGCAATAAAATAAAACCATTAACACAACGTCGCGTATCTGATATTATCTCTGAATTAGATGTTTTAGGGATAATTAATGCTAAGGTTATTAGTCATGGAAGGTACGGGAGAACAAGAGAAATAACTTTTAGCAACTCTTTAGATACTTATTTGAAGATAAAAGATTTTATTAAAAAGGAGTGGTTGTTCAATGATTAAGGCTGCGTTTCTGGAAAGCAAGGTTGTTGTGTGGGATGAAAAGGAAGGAGAAAAGCTATATCAAAACAAATATTTTGGAAAATGGATAGAAGAAGAAGGAAAAACTAAGTACTTACAATTATCTTTACCCGAGGCCATGTATTTAGCAGAAAGGGAGATTATAGAAGTATGGAAAGGTAATAAAAAGTTGAGCATTAAAGAATTTTACGATATATGTTGTGAGGTTGATAAAGAATTTCCTCAAAAGTTTACTGTTTTTAGAGATTTGCGTAACAGAGGTTATATTGTAAAATCAGGGTTTAAGTTTGGTACTCATTTTAGAGTATATGATAAGGGAGTTAATCCTTATAAAAAAGGCGAAAAAACAAAAAAAGAGCATACGAAGTATAATGTACACGCGGTTCCTGAAAACCACATGCTTAGCTATCATGAGTGGTCTAGATATGTAAGATTAAGTCATACTATTAGAGCTCAAGCATTACTTGCTGTGGTTGATGAAGAAGGTGATGTAACTTATTATACTATTAATAGAGTCAAGCCTTAACCGCCAGAAACTATTTTTATAACGTGTAATGTGTCTTTGTCATTTACTTCTTCCTCTTCAGGTATTATTTTTCCATCTTTACTTACTAAATACTCTTCAGGGTTATATCCGGCTTCAATAAGAACCTCTCTTACTTTTTTCATACCTTCTTTTATTTTTATTTCTTTTATCTCATTAGTGTTTTTTTCTTTAATAATAACCATGATTTAAAATAAATAAAGAGTTAATTTAAAAATCTTTATATTGTTGTTTAACCTTTACATTTATTATGGGAACATTACTTTATAGAAGCTATTTGATGCCAAATCAGGAATGGATAGTATTCACTATTAAGGGAACAAATGTGTGGAAATTTGTATTAAAAGGGCTTGATAATTTAGCAAAAGCTGTGTTCGAAATTTCAGGAAGTAAAATTTATAGATTATATTTGATGATAGACGATACAGAAACAGCTAAAACAGGTAATGTTTCTTATAGGTATTATGTAAAGTATAAAAAAACTTGGGATGATTATAGCAGATTTTGGACTTATGTAAAAACAAACGGTTGGCAAAATATTAAAACTAAAGAGTCTGAGGTAACTTTTAAAATTTCTCCTTATTTGGAAACAAAATTTAAATATACCAACACAATTCACAGAAGTCTTTTATGGGCTTATCATTATATGTGGTATAATAATCGCGTGTTGGATTTATTGGAATTAAGTAAAGAACTTAATAGAAGGTTTATTGAAGAAATAAAAGCTAAATTAGGTGCAAGCAAGTTTGATAAAGGTTTATTGGACGCATGGAGGATGGGAGAGTGAAATACTCTTTAATATTAACTTTTAAATGCAACGATCCTTTATTAATATCAGATGTTTTAAAAAGGCTTGACATAAAAATAAAAGATAGAGTTTCTTATGATGTAAAGAATTCCTTAGGAGAAGTTATTATTTCTTTGAAAGCTAAAGATGTAACTGCTTTAAGAACTGCTATTAATGCAATCTTACGTAATTTAAAGGTTGCAGAAGATGCTATGGCGATAAAATGATTGTAGGGAAAGAGAGGGGTTGTTTGGTTGAGGTAAAGGTTAAAACTAACCAGAATACTTTTAAGATATATGAAAGAAATGGAAGAGGTATAGTAGAAGTGAAAAGCAAGGCAGAACAAGGAAAAGCAAACGAGGAAATATGTCGGGAATTAGAAAAACTATTTAAAAATAAGGTTATTATTATTAAAGGTAAGAAACTCAGTCGTAAGACTTT
>JALWJP010000046.1:5878-6531 GCA_026997215.1 Nanobdellati archaeon | reverse complement strand
ATTATAGGTTCTATGTGGAGGTTATTAGAAAAGAAAATATATAATGGAAAAGAAGAATATAAATTTTACAAATTTATATTTGATACGGGTGTAGGCATAAAAAACTCCCTTGGCTTTGGCTCATTAAACGAACACCCTTCCTTACTTAGAAGAGTTTAAATTACCTCTTACTCTCTTTATTAAAATATTTAGCCAATAAAGGATATTGGCAATGACGTAGGCTAAAACGAGTTTATATGCTTTTTTAAGCAATTGCGTATAATTAGCTTTTTCTAGAGAGTGTTTGTAAGAAATAACATATTCTAGATCCGTTTTAACTTTTTCATATCTAGGTAAATATGCCCTTATGTGCTTAATAAAAACCTCTGCTTTTTCTTTAAAAGTAATAGCATCATATTTTTCCAAAAGATGAATTTGGTTTAAAACAGCATAAGAAACAGCCTTTATCAAATATTCCTTAGACTTATTAGGTTGAAAAGGTGCCAACAAAAAAGAGCCGTTTATTAACCAAAAAGGTAAAAAAAGTTGTTTAAACTTATCATATCTCGACCACTTCACATCTATCTCCTTTCTTATATCCTTGCCGTAAAGCACAATGCCTTCATGCTTAAAAGAAAAAAACACAGATTTCTCGCTTGTAAAAAGATTAAGAA
>JALWJP010000046.1:0-5868 GCA_026997215.1 Nanobdellati archaeon | reverse complement strand
GTATAAAGGAGTTACTTTCTCTATGAGATTAGTTTGTATGTTTTTCTCAAACCCCATCTTATATTTTTTGTTTAACTCCCAAAAAATATCATAACTTCTTCTTATAACTTCCTTTTTAATATCACTATTCGCTTTTTCATTAAGTTGAATCACCATGTCTATGTCAGACACGCCCTTGACAAATTCACCTCGTGCTGCAGACCCGTACAATATTATAAAGGAAATGTACTCTTTAAATTCTCTGCTTATTTTATCAACTAATTCCTTTATAAATGCCTTTACATCCTCTTCATTTTTTTCGAAATAAGACAAAACCCTATCATTCATCTTCAAACCCTTATACTTTTTTTAACGCCTCCTCCAATTCTTTCTTTATCTCCTCTCCTTTAAACACCTTCCCTTCATCAAAATAATCAAGTTTTGCTGCTTTTGAGATTTTCAAAGCTAATATTCTAGCAACTTTACCCTTCTTTCTCTCCGGAGTTCTTTGAATATAATCGCTCAAAAAAATGATTCCGTGTTTTGGGCTTTTACCCTTTCCAAGGAGATGCATAAAAAGCGCTTTCTCTGCTCCTATCACTTGAATAGTTGAACTTGGCATCTTTGCAAGTTTTTCTAAACTCCCTGCTTCCTCTAAAAGTTTGGCTGCTAACTTCTCACCTATAAGATATGAGGTGTTAGGCATAACCTCCTTAACAAACTTAAACATCAGTCTCTCAAGTTTTTCTTTTAACTCAAACAACTCGTAGGTATTATAAGCAAGTTGTTTTATCAATTCCATAAAATCAGATTCATAATGCGCTCCTTCTAATTTCCCCATAGGCTTAGCTTTCCCCTCTGCCAATAACTTAACAAACTTTTTGTTATCGCCTACATGCTCATAAAACCCAGGATATGCATAAACAACTAATTCTCTTAACCTTACAACTTTATCATTCAAAATTTTTTCATATCCTCCTATCGCAGTTGCAAGCATCACAACAATTTTATCTTTAGTAAGAGATGCTTTGAATCTTAAAGAAGTAATATCAAAAATCCTTTGTTTTATTTCATTTTCCTTAGCTAAAACCCTCATTTTTTCTCTAACCTTCCTACAACAACCAATCTCTTGTTTAATACCTTCTTTTTTTACTTCACTCACAATCTCATATCCTTTCAGCTCGTTTAATAGCTCTTTTTCCTCAGATAGAAGTTTCTCGCTTCTCAAAGCTTTGTCTAATTGCTCAGGTGTAAGATCCCTTTTAGCTATAACCTTACCTTTATCATCTATAACTACTATGCCCTTTACTGAGTAACACAATCTTGCTTTCATATTTCCAACTCCGTGCTAAATCCTTTAACTATGGTTTTGCTTTCTTCTTTTCTCTCCTGCAATAAATCCTCAAACCTGTAAACCTTAACAGGAATTGGAAAACCAGTAAAAATAGAGGTTATTATGGCCTCCCCTTTCTCCAAACTTGCAATAACTTTAGAATCCTTGCTTAAATCATGAGGTGCACTAGCTATTATGGCTTCTCTTTCACGATTCATCTCCATACCCAAAATAATTTTAGTATTCATATTAGCTAAGATCTCATCTGGGATTAAAGAAGGTAGTTGAGTAATAGCAATTAACCCTATATTAAACTTCCTGCCTTCTCTTGCAATAGTACCGAAAATATTGCCATCCTTCTTTAAAGTCTCCTTACCAAGAACTCGAGGTGCTTCCTCCAAAACAATAGCAACCTTTGCTTTCTCCTTCAACTTACCAGATTTTTTATAAGCCTTATACCTACGAAGCAACTCTTCTGTTATAACTCCTGATACAAGTAACTCTTCAGTATAGCTTAAAGCAGAGGTATCAACAATAACCTTTTTACCTTGCTCAACCATGTTTAATAAATCCTTTAACATAGTCTCTCCATAATCTTTTTTGAATATGCCTTGATATGTTACCCTTATTTCATCATTTACAACTTCAAATCCTGCATTTATAGCTACCATTACCTTTCTCTTCAATACTTCTAATGTGCGAGGATCCACATTACCTTTATTAACTAAAAATTTCCACGTATCATCTTGCTCTTGCATGTTTAGCAACTTCTCAACCCACTCTTCTTTCGCAACCTTCCAAAGCAAATACAATGCTTGTTGTTGTGCTTCACTATACTCAAAAACACTCATAAAATGGGATGGTTTTAAGTTACGAATGTCAAAAACAAGAGTGCGATAATAAGGATAAGAAGTTAGAGGTTGTGATGAAAAATAAATAACCTCTTGACTATTAAGATCCTTTAACCCTTTTTCTCCTCCTCTCCCTATATATTCATCATGAGGATCAAATATAACCATACCTAATTCAGCATGATTCAAAAGTTGTAGAACCATAACTTTCAACAAATTACTCTTACCCCTTCCTGTTGTTGCACCTATAAATATATGATGATTTATAAGTTTAATAGCATCAATCCTTACTTCTGCTTCCAATTCCTGAGAGCCACTTCTTAACTTTCCAATCCCGATGCCCACATCATAAGTTAACAAAGTTTCTGCAAGTTCATCAGTTAACTCATAAGCGTCTGCATACATTTCAGGAATGAGTTTCACATGTTTTAAAGAACCGTCCACAATCAACACTAAAGGTTTAGCCTTAATCAACACATAACTCCTCAATGCCTTATCTTTAATCTCAACACCCTCTTCATTTAACATTTCTGCTAAGTATTCTCTTTCTCTTTGCTGCATTTGACTTCCTTGTTCCATCTCATAAACCTGATAGATTGCTTTAGAATCCCCTATAGAAATATAAAGCAAACTTCCAAGTTCTACTTGAGCATCCATTTGTTTCTTTATAACTACTAAATCATTGTTTGCAGCAACTACCTTTCCTATTCTCACCATACCGATTACCTACCAACAAATACCTTCATAATACTTTGCTTTTTCTCCTTTTATAACTTTCCTTCCATCAAATACCTCTTTACCTTCATAAAGAGACTCGTTAGCAAAATCCTGCCATTCTGTGGCAATAAAAACAATATCTGCACTTTCCAAAGCGCTCTCTAAAGAATCATGATATATTATTCTTTCATCCTCCAATACTACTTTAGCATTGTCTATTGCCTTTGGATCATAGGCATGTACTTTAGCCACACCTTTTTCCAATAAGGCTTTTATTAGCTCTAATGCTCTGCTTTCCCTAACATCATCGGTATTAGGTTTAAAAGCCAAACCTAAAACAACAACCTCCTTACCTTCTAAACTGCCATATCTCTTTAAAGCTAAGTCAACAAGTTTATAAGGTTGTTTTTTATTTACTTCTAAAGTAGCTTCTAATAGCCTCATATCATGGCCCAAACTTCTGCCGAAATTGAGTAAGGCAGAAACATCCTTTGGAAAGCAACTACCTCCGAAACCTAATCCTGCATTCAGAAAAGCTCTACCTATGCGTTTATCCATGCCAACTCCTTCCATAACCTCATACACATCTATCCCTAAAGATTTAGCTAAATTACCTATTTCATTAGCAAAAGAGATTTTCATAGATAAAAAGGCATTTGATGCATATTTGATAAGTTCCGCAACTTTTATCGGAACTATTAATATCTTCTCATCATCAACAAAATCCTTATAGATCTTAACTAAAACCTCTTTACCATAATCATTCTCCGCACCTATCACAACTCTATCTGGATTAAGAAAGTCTTCAACTGCCACACCTTCTCTTAAAAATTCTGGGTTCATAGTAAAACTAATCTTTTCTTTCCACTCATCTTTTATACCGGCTAAAACTAATGCTTTAAATATGTTTTCAGTAGTACCAGGTAAAACCGTAGATTTCATCACAAATACTAAATTGCGAGGTTCAAGTTTATTTAAAGTCTCTACAATTTGCTTAGCAACAACCTCTATATATCTCACATCCATACTACCGTCAGGTTTAGAAGGAGTAGGAACAGCTATAAAGATAACATCCGCTTCTTTAAGCATCTCTTCATAAGAAGTTGTTGCCTTTATGAGGTTACGTTCTAATGCCTCTTTTAATATCTCATCTAAACCTGGCTCATAAATAGGTGAGATGCCTTTATTAATAGCATCAACTTTCTCTTTCACCACATCAACTAATATTACCTCGTGATCTTTTAATGTAAAACATACACCTGTAACTAATCCTACATAACCACTCCCTATAACTCCTATCTTCATACTAAACACCTTAAATATTCATCTTAAACATACATTTAAATTTGTAATGGTCAACAGCAAATGCCTGAAAAGAAAAAGTAAATTTTATAAAAGTTCAAGAGAATATTACTATATGGTATTCAAAAGGATAAAAAACATTATTAAGAAATCTTTTATTTCTAAACTTTTTAAAAAAAAGAAGAAGATAAAAGTTGGCTTCTATGGACCGCCAAATGCAGGAAAATCAACATTAGCTAACCGCATAAGCCAAGATTTTACAGACGAAGGTTTTACTGTTGCCTCGTCCATTCCACATGAAACACGAGAAGTCATGATTAAGGAAAGCGTAATTATAAAAAAAGGAGATAAAGAAGTAGAGATAGATTTAGTAGATACTCCGGGCATAGCAACAAAAATAGACTACGAGGATTTTCTCAAACACGGGCTTAAAAAGCAGGAGGCAAAAGCAAGGGCTAAAGAAGCAACTAAAGGAGTAATAGATGCGATCAAATGGTTAGAAAATGTAGATGCTGTAGTAATGGTGGTTGATGCAGCCCAAGATCCTTTAACCCAAGTTAATGTAACTATACTCGGTAATTTAGAGTCAAGAGGCATTCCCTTCATAATAGCTGCAAATAAAATAGACTTAAAAAAAGCTTCAGCCCATAAAATTAGAGAAGTATTTCCTAATTATGAAGTAATAGGTATTAGTGCTAAAACAGGAAAAGGCATGGACTATTTTTATGAAAAATTAATAGAATTGGTTTCAAAGGGATAATAATGGCCGAACTAAGCATTGAATACTTGCCTTATGAAGATTTTAAAAAAATGAAACCGAAAAAAGTAATTAATATGATTAGAAAGAAAAATAGAATATTGATTATCCCTAAAAAACTTAATCCAAAAGAAGAAGCTATGTTAATAGAAGAAGCCATGAACGCAGCAGACATAGAAAAATTTAAAGGTATAGAAATAGCGAGCATAGTAAAAGAAGAGGAAAAAGGTTTTTGGAAGTTTCTTAGAAAGTTTAAGCAAGATGATGGAATTACCTTAATAGGAAACGCTGATGCCATTAAAGAGATAAAAAGCCGTAAAAACTATGCTATCCTTAAAGTTAAGTGATAACATGCATAAATGTTTAAAATGCGGTACTATATACGAGGATGGAGATCCAGAACTCATCAAAGGATGCTCTAACTGCGGTAGCAAGTACTTTCTTTACTTCAAAACAAAAGAATCCTTAGAAAAATATGAAAAACTTAGCAATTCTGAAATAAAAGAAATAGAAAAAGATGTAGAAGAAATAATAAAAAGTTCAATGCCTTCTCCTCAAAAAGTGGTTTCTTTTGACATAGAAAGCGTTATAGTAGAAAGACCGGGAAAATATAGAATAGATATAGAGAAAATAATTAAAGAAAAAGCAATAGTAGTAAAAGTTGCAGAAGGAAAATATTTCATTGATTTATCTAAACTCTATTCTAAAAGGTGAATGTTGTGGATTATTTAACCTTAACTTTTTTAGCATTGGTAGATGCTATTAATCCATGCACTATTACAGTTCAAGCAATACTTTTAGCAAATTTACTCCTTAAAAAAGGGAGAAAAGAAGTAGTAATAGGGGGTTTGCTCTTTTCATTAACCGTATTTTTTCTTTACTTAATTTATGGTATGGGCATTTTAAGTATTACAAATGTATTACAAAGT
>JALWJP010000045.1:1541-6556 GCA_026997215.1 Nanobdellati archaeon | reverse complement strand
GTTAAAAAGGCCTTGATTGTTTGCCATAAAGATGCTGACGGGATTATCGCTACTTCCTTAGCTTTAAAATATTTATTTTATAAAGGTATTGAAGCTCATGTGGTTTGTTTAAGTCATCTTAATATAAATTATTTAAAAAGTATTGTTAAAGAATCTTATGATCTCTATTATTTTTTAGATATAGGAAGTCAGAAAGAGCATCTTCTCTCCAAAAACTTTTCTCAAGTGGTTATTATTGATCATCACCCACCCGGTGTTGCTCATCCCAATGTATTTAAGAATGTTAAAATTGTGAATGCTTATTTTGAGGGCGTTGATGGTGCTAAACATATAACTGCTTCAGGTTTGTCTTTTCATTATTTTTATCATGCAGATAGTCACTTTTATTATTATTTACCTGCATCTTCTGCTTTTGCAGATCATCAACCCTTTGTTTCTGCAAATAAACGTTTTCTAGATCAAGCTGTTTTAAGAAATCAAATTAAAGTGGAGAAGGGTATTAATTTATTTGGTTACTCTACAAAACCTATTTATAAATCTTTGGAATACTTTTTAGAAAATTATAGCTATAAAATGAATGCATTACATTTACTTAAATCATTAAGAATAAATCCTTCTAAGAAAATAAATCAGTTGAATAAGGATGAAGAGAAAAAATTAAGTACTGCTTTAATCTTAAAAGGGATAAATGAAGGAATTATAGGGGATAGGCATATTATTCACGAGGTTTATGAATTAAAAGAATTTATAACTTTACTTAATGCTGCAGTTAAATTAGACGAAGTTAAAAAAGCCATTAATTTTGCTCTTTATTTGAAAGGAAATATGTATGAGATTTACGAAATTTATAGGCGTAAACTTCGAAGGTTAGTTAAAAAAGCCAGAAATAAGGTTAATATTGAGCATAAGGGTATTGCATATGCTATTTTGGAGGAAGAAGATAATGTCTTTACAGGTACTATTGCAACAATGCTTTCTCATAACGAGTATAGAGATAGAATAGTAGGAATTTTTATGCCTTATGATGATAACTATTACAAATTTTCTTTGAGATATCACGGAGATAAGATTATAGATCTTGGTTCTAAAGTAAGGAATTTAATAAGCATGATAGATATAGATGGAAGCGGGCATAAAAATGCAGCAGGAGGTATTATAAAAAGGGAAGATGTAGAGAAAATGATACGTTCTTTATCTAATCTCTTATAATCTCTTTATTATGTTCTATATCAATGAGTGTAGAAGGTTTTTTATGGAAGCATTCTCCTTCAATAACATAATCTACCCTCTCAAGCAATTCTTTCTCAACTTCTTTTAAAGAAGTAGGGTATCTTTTACCTGAGATGTTTGCAGAAGTAGTTATAAACGGGACATTAGCTTTTTCTATTAAGAGAGTAAAAGGATGTTCTGGTACTCTTATCCCTATTTTATCGCTGTTGCTTAAGTACTCTAAATATTTTTTCTCCTTTTTTTTAAGAAGTAAGGTGTAAGGTCCTGGTAGGTATAATCGTAATACCGGACGAGAGACTTCAAAATGTTTTAATATCCATTCGATATTGGGAGCAATGATGGATAAAGGTTTTGTTTTTGGCCTTTTTTTTATATCATATATTTTATCGACGCATTGTTTTATTAAGGCATTACAACCTAATCCATAAATAGTATCTGTAGGATAAATAAATATTTTACCCTCTTTTATAGCATTTATTATTTCTTCTGATTTTTCTAAGGCTTCTTCCATGTCTAAATATTTGGTCATGTTTATCCCAACTCTTTTTCTGCTTTTTCTTTACCTAACTTATAGAAAATATAAACAAGTATTATGGCAAATATTGCTGCTACGATTATAATCATTAATGCTTTATTCTTATTATCTTCATCTTCATTTGATGCGATGAGATTATAAGCGTATTTGAAAGATCTTAAATACATGTAGATGTTGAAAATAGATGCTAATGTATTATATACAGCCACAATAATACTTGAAAAATCTTTTCGCATTGACGCTATGATTATAGATTCTATGGCGATTACTATACCAGAGAATACTATAAGAGTGCCAAATACCAAAAAACTATAGGCTGAGATTAAGTTTACAATTTCTATGCTTATCTTTCCTAAAGAGTATAGAATTAATGAAAGGAAATAAGATAAAGCGTAAGCTGCACCAGCAAAGGCTAATACTAAACCAAAAGAATTAGCAATTGTAAAGAAGTCTTTAAATTTTCCTTTGTAATATTGCAAAACCACTGAATTATATCCAACGGCATAGGAATTCCATAAAGCTATTCCTAAATTAATAAGCATTATAATAAAGGTGAGTACTTCCATAATTATTATCTAGTGTTATAAAGTTTTTTAAAATCTTTTACAAAAGATAAACTTATGGAAGATTTCTACGCATATGAAGAGTTGTTAGAACGCGCTTACAAAGCCTTACCTGAAAGAAGTATTGAGCAAGAAGAAAGATGGGAAATACCTACTCTTACTTCTATTATAACAGGAAATAGGACTTTTATTAAGAATTTCTTAGAAGCATGTAAATTTATAAGAAGGCAGGAGAAGGATGTAATGAAATATCTTTTAAAAGAACTAGGAACTCAAGGTTATATGGAAGGTAGTATGTTGGTTTTGTTGGGTAAGTTCCCTAATAAGACTATTAATGATAAATTTGTGAAATATGTTAAGAATTATGTTCTTTGCCCTATCTGCGGAAAGCCAGATACTACTATCATTAAAGAGGGTAGACTGAAGTTTATAAAATGTGAAGCGTGTGGTGCTAGAAATCCTGTACCTAATATATAATAATAACAAAAGATATATTAATCCCTTCTATAGAATTTATTAATTATGGGCTTATTTAAAAGTACGCAGGAGTCTCTTAAACAAACAAGTGTAGAAAGAGTAACTACGGGTATTATAGGTTTAGATGATAAAATGGAGGGGGGCTTAGTTAAAGGATCTGTGAATTTAGTAGTGGGGAAAGCAGGTACTGGAAAAACTCAGTTTTGTAGTTCTTTTATCTATGCAGGTGCAAAAAATGGAGAGCCAGGCCTTTATATCACCACAGAAGAAAGCGTAGATGGTATTAAAGATGATATAAAAGCTATGTTTGGATGGGATTTTAACGAGTTGGAGCAGGCTGGATTAGTTAAATTTATTTCTATTAAGCCTGCTATACCTGATAAATCTACTACAGCAGATATAACTATGATAACTCGTTCTTATATATTAAATGTAATTAACAAGATTTCTTTGGCAGTAAAAGAATTAGGAGCTAAGCGTTTAGTTATCGATTCTATATCTGTTTTGGAAATGTTTATTGATGATAAGTATTTAGCAAGAGTGGCTTTAATGAATCTTACTGATAAACTAAGACAACTCGGAGTAACTACTGTTATGAGTGGTGAAATTCCTGAAACCTCTGAGGGATTGAGTGGTTCTGGAATTATAGAATATTTGGTGGATACAGTGATAAAATTGGATTTTGTGCCTGTATCAGAGGAATTTAAACGTACTTTGACCATAAGAAAAATGAGAAGGACCAATCACTCTACTTTAATTCATCCTTTTGAGATTACAAAGCAAGGGGTAAGGATTATAGAGGTTTAATACTCTACAAATGCTATTGAGGTATAACCAACAACATTGCTTTTGTTATTGCTCACATCTCCTGAGTTCATATAATGCAATAGCAAAGGTTTCCATTTTTTTATTTTTGCAAGTTTCATTAGTAAGATTATCCCTTCTTTGCCACATGCCTCTCCTTCTTTTTTAAACTTTTCAACATCTAATTCGAGAATGGCATTTATAGTTTTTGTATCTTTTTCCACTGCTAGATCATATGGATAATAATGACTTAAATCACTACTTATTATAAAAAGAGTTTCATGAGCAATAGACTCTAATTCTTTAACAATATTTTCATAATTGATTACTTTACTTGCAAGGAGAGGAAATATTTCCGTGTTTTTAAAATAATATTGCATGAAAGGCAATTGCACTTCCAAACTGTGCTCATGAGCAAACGCTGTATCAAAGTCAGGAAACTCTAATAGATTGTTCACTTTTACTAAACCTAATGGTGTTCTCCAATATTCGTAAGTGCTTTTAACTAAGTCGTAAAAAGCAAAGTAATGAGAGGGACCAATTAGTGTTGCATGAATATTTTTATATTGATAAGATAATGCTTTATATGCTGTGGAAGCAACTATTCCTGAATAAATATAACCAGCATGAGGAACTATTAGACCTTTAATTTTTTTATCTATGTGCTTCTCCTTTACATGCTTTTCTAAACTTTTAATTAACTCTAAAAGATCTTTCTTATTCTTGGGGTAAAACATGCCCGCTACTGCAGGATCGCGTATTCTTGCCATGAATTTCCTTTTAGAAAGGGATTTTTAAAAGTTTTTTTATGTTCGTACATTCTTTCATCTGCTTTATTAAGAGCTTCTTTTATAGCTTGTGCGGGGGGTTTATTTTTGTCGATTTTACTCCATCCATAAGATATTTGATAAATAGGAGGATTAACACGACCTTCGTTACGACTTTCTTCTAAAAGTATATCATTTATTTCTTTTAATACTTCATTGTAATGATTTACCGTATCATATGTTTCTCCATTACTTCTTGTACTCATAATAAGAAATTCGTCACCTCCTATTCTTAGGATAATATCGCCCTCTAATAAGTATCCTTTTAAAAGATGTGCTACCATTCTCAAATATATGTTTCCTATTAGATGCCCGTACAAATCATTTACTTCTTTAAGATTGTTGAGATCTATGAAAAAGCATAAACCATAAGAGTTGTTGTCATCGTATTTTTTCAGAATGTCTATTATTCGTGTGGTATATGCTCCTGTTAAAGGATCTATGTAATGTTCTTTTTCTTTATTTGCGTATTCTTTTTTAAATTGTTTGTAATTTTCTTCACTCATTTTTTCTTTAAAATGACCATAATATTCATCAAAACGTTTTTCTAGATATTCTTCAATTATTCTTATGATTTCT
>JALWJP010000045.1:0-1531 GCA_026997215.1 Nanobdellati archaeon | reverse complement strand
TTTATATATTATTATATCGAGAATATAAAATATATAAATTTTTATAAACTTTTTTGTTATTTCTCTTGTTAATTCTTATGAATCCAAAAAATATATATATACTACATAATATATGTTATAATTTATGATAACCTATTTTGATGAGAATAACGAACTTATTTCCTTGCTACTACATGAAAAACCTTTGAGAATTATGATTGGACTTAGATATTCTCAGGGCAAGACATATCCTTCAATGCTTGCCAAGTTTGCTGATTGTACTTATCCTCATGCTGTTAGGATCTTGGATATACTTGAAAGAAACGGCATTATTGCTTATAAAAGAAAAGGAAGGATAAAATATGTGGTATTAACGGATAAAGGTGAAGAAATAGCCTTCCTGTTAGAAGAACTTTATCGCAAGCTAAAGAAAATAAAGGGTTAAGTTTTTAAAAATAACTCATAATATTTCTGAGTTATGGATAGAGAAAAGTTAATAATAGGTAGTGAGAGAACTTTAAAGTTAGCTAAAGAAGGAAAGATAGCTAAAATTTATTTAGCAAGTAATATTCCTGAGGATTTAAAAATAGAAGCAGAATTAATAGGAAAAGCAAACAATATAGAAATTATCCTATTAAAAGAAAACAGTAAACAATTTGGTGTTAAAATAGGTAAACCTTTTACTGTGTTAATGGCGGGTGAACTTAAATGATTATAGGTAAGTGCATAACCTGTGGTGGCAATATTGTTGCGGGCGAGATGCATTATTCTAGATTTAAGTGTCCTGAATGTGGAGCAGAAATCTTGAGATGCGAGGTATGCAAGGTACATGGGAATCCATATAAATGCAAAAAATGCGGTTTTGAAGGACCTTAAGAGAACTTATAATTCTATAGCAGAAGATTTTAGTTCTACACGTCAAAAGATTTGGAGCGAATTAGCAACATTAGACTTAGAAAAGTATAATTCTGTTCTAGAAGTTGGTTGTGGTAACTCTCGTAATCTTAAATATCTGAAGGAAAAAGGTGTAAGATTCTTAGTGGGATTGGATTTTGCTAAATCTTTCTTCAAGCATCGTTTAACAGGTATTCATTATGTTATAGGTAATGCTCTTTATTTACCTTTTAAAAATGAGAGTTTTGAAGTGGTTATGGCTATAGCCTTACTTCACCATTTACCTTCTAAAGAAATGAGATTAAAAATGTTAAAGGAGATGATGAGAGTCTCTAAGAACCTTGTAGTGTTAAGTGTGTGGTATCGATATAGTAAATTGAGAAAAACTACTAAAAAAGAGGAAGATATTAGATGGAGGGGCAAATATTCTCGTTATTATTATTTTTACGATTACGAGGAGTTTTGTGAAGATTTAACTACACTAGGATCAAAGAAATTTAAAGTATTTACTTATGATTACAACAATTTGTGGGCTGTTATCTATAAATAAATATATATGTAACTACTTGGTAGTGTTTTAATAATCTATATATATTCCCTTATTATAATAATATTTTAATATCTCGATATATTGATATGTTTTTATATTGATAGAAGG
>JALWJP010000044.1 GCA_026997215.1 Nanobdellati archaeon | reverse complement strand
CAACAGAACCCAGTCATTAATTTACAAAAAGCTATTAATGATTTGAGTAAAATTGTGAAAGAACTTAGCGAACGCATTAGATTAGTAGAGGAAAAAATGGAAGGTATGGAAGCAACTCTTTCTGAAATACAGGAAAAGGATAGAAGCATTTTTCAAGAATTAAACTCTTTTAAAAAGAACACATCCTTAGTTTTGGATGATCTTACAAAAAGAACAACAACTATTGAAATGAATTTATTGAATTTAGAGAAAGATTTAAAGAATTACGCGAAAAAAGTAGAATTAAAAGAAATAAAATATTATATAGACCTTATAAAACCAGTAACAACAAAATTTGTTACAAAACAGGAAGTTGAGGTTATGATGAAAAAATTAAAAGCAAACAAATCCTAAGAGGAGAGAAAGAATGGTTAAGTTTAAGTTATTTGGCGGATTTAAGAAAAAAACGCCTGTTCCTTTAAGTAGATACGTGGAAGTTGCACGGAAGATGATGGAATCTGGTAAAACTCAGGCAGAGGTAGCAAGTTTTTTGAAATCCAAAGGTTTGAATTATCATCAGATAGATGTTGTGATGAGACACGCTATAAAGTCTGCTACTTTAGAAAAAGAAACTAATACTAATGTTTCTGAAACCCAACAATCTCCTGTACCTCCTCAACCTAAACCTTCTTTACCTTCCCAACCTGTTAGTAAAGCAGCACCATCTCAAGAGCCTATATTGCCTCAGCCTTTAAACCCTCACCAAGATTTGCATAATACTTTTACACCACAGCCTTCACTTCCTTCCTCTCCTCCTCCACCTCCTTCTAACGAATCCTCTTCTATAGATGATGACGAACTATTGATGGAGTTAGAGGAAATAATAGATTTGGTTTTAAAGAATAAGTACGGTGATGTGTTAGCTATAAAAAAAGATGTCGAAGAATTAAAAAAGAAATTAAGGGAAAATATTGAATCTTTCGAGAAAAATATAAAGGATATTAAGAAAAGATTAAATGAATTAGAAAATAAAGAACAAAGCAATTATGCTGAAATAAACAAGAAAATAGAAGATTTAATACCCCGAATTAATGCTTTAGAAAGCGCTTTTAAGGATAACGTTCCTACTATGCTAGATGAATTAAGGAAGATAGAAGAGACTTTAGGTTTAAGGAAAGAAGAAAATTCATTAAAGGCTAAAGATCAAGAGGCTAAAAATGAGAAAAAAGTAGATATAGATTTGGGAGATCTTATAGAAGGGGAGTGATATGAGGGCATATACTTTAGGAGGTTATAATGAAGTAGGAAGAAATATGACTGCTATAGAAGTTGGTAGAGAAGTTGTTATTATGGATATGGGATATCATATGGATAAAATAATAGGTATGAGTGATGAAGAAAGGGCAGCACCTTTATCTGAGTTAAGGAGACAAGGGGCCGTGCCTGATGATACTCCCCTAAAAGGGAAAAATGTAGTTGCTATTGTCATATCGCATGGACATTTAGATCATATTGGTGCAGTACCAAAAATGGCGGATAATTATCCTAATGCTCCTATTATTGTAACTCCTTATTCTGCTGAAGTCCTTAAAAGAATGGCTAAAGAAGAGGGGAGAGGCCATATATCTAAAAGAATAAAAGTATTAAATTACGGGGATCGTTATCAAATAAGTAATAATTTTGAGGTTGAATTGGTTTATGTTACTCATAGCATACCTAATTCTTCTATGATTTTGCTTCGAACAAAAGAGGGAAATGTGGCATATTTAAATGATTTTAAAATTGATTTTAGTCCTACTTTAGAAGAACCTTTTAATAAGCAATACTTTAAAAAATTGGGAAAAGAAGGTATCAAGATTTTATTTATGGAAAGTTTAAGAGCAGACGAATCTTCTAGAACATCATCTGAAAAAATAGCAAAAGAAATGTTAAAAGATGTTATAAATCGTGCTTATCAGGAATCGAAGAAGGGTGTTGTGGTGGTCTCTACTTTTTCTTCCCATATAGCAAGAATTAAAGCTGTTTTGGAAATTAACAAGGGAAGAAGAAATGTTGTTATGTTAGGGCGAAGCTTAAAGTTATATACTGGGGCTGCAGTAGATGTAGGTTTAATGGATAGAAGCAATATAAGAGTACATACTAAAAGAAAAACTATTATGCAAGTGCTTAAAGAAATTGAAAGAAGTAAAGGGGAGTGGCTTATTATTAGTACAGGTAATCAAGGAGAATATGATGCTGTTTTAACACGCATGGCTCGAGGGGAATATCCGTTTAAATGGGAGAAGGAAGATGAAGTGATTATAAGTTCTAATCCTATACCTCACCCGGTTAATATAGCTCAACGTTATGTCCTCGAAAGAAGGCTTAGAGAGCAGAATGTTAGGATAATAGATGGAGTTCATGCATCAGGTCATGCAAGAAAAGAAGATCTTAGAGATATATTAAGATGGCTTAATCCTGAAATATTAATTCCAAGTCATGGTTATTTGGCTAAAACATCTGCTTTAGCAGAAGTAGCTATGCAAGAAGGTTATGAACTTAATAGAAATGTTTTATTGAGCAGTAATGGCAAAATATGGGAGATAAAATGATAGATATTACGGGTTTGGCCATCATGCTGTTTAATTTTTTGATTAACTTGCTTTTTCCTCAACCATCTTATTTTGTTTTAGAGGGTAATGTTACTTATGTATATGATGGCGATACTTTTGAAGTTTTTATTTATAATACTTCTACCTATGAGAAAGTAAGATTAAAATGTATAGATTTTCCTGATTTGTATCCTAGCTATCGATTAGAAAAATGGTTAAGAGCAGGTGTTGCTAATAAATCTGTTGTAAAACAATGCTATAATGAAGGCAATAAAATTGTAAAACAACTTATATTACATAAAAAAGTGTATATAATACAAGATAAACCCTGGGAACGAGATAAATATGGTAGATTATTGGGATATGTGATGTTGAATCAATCATTTGATTTAAATAAATGGCTAATTATTGAAGGATATGCTATGCCTTATTATTGTAATGCTTATAACTCTTATTATAAAAAAGAAGGATGTTTGTGGAGTTTTTAAACTTTAAATTACAGTTTATTTAAAAAACATAAAAAGTTATAATAAATTATGAGTGATGTAATTTATGTGTTGGACTCAGCAGTTTTTATAAAGAATGCAACTTCATGGTTTAATGATAAACTTTGTGTTACTTCTTATTTGGTTTATGAAGAACTTATATCTCCTCAAGCACGAATGGAATTTGAGAGAATGCAACTTCAAAATATGAATCTTTATGTTCCTTCTAATAAGTTTAGAAAAAAAGTGCAGGAGAAAGTAAAGGAATTGAAGCTAAGTAAAACTGATATAGATATCTTAGCCATAGGTTATGAGTTATTTAAAAAAGGGAAAAAAGTTGTTATTGTTACAGATGATTATTGGGTGCAAAATGCTGCTAGGATGTTAGGTATGGGATATATGGGAGTTGAAAGGGGAGAAATACTTAAAACCTTGAGATGGAAAAGAATATGCGAGAGTTGTAAGCATGAGCAACAAGAAGGAGAGAAATGCTATAAATGTGGATCCCAAATTGTTTGGGTTCCTGTGCTTTAATTAAATTTTAATTAATCAAGTTTCGTATTTTGTCAAATGTGGAAATTTTAACTCATAAAAGTGAAACATTTCAAGGAAATCCTCTTATTAATTTTTTAAAATTTTGCTTTTAACATCTCTCATATGAAGATAGCAATTAAAAAAGGTAATATGAAAAAATACTTTGATAAATACGGGATTCCTGTGATTTTACTTCTTATATTCCTTTTTTCATTTTACATGAGGATGCTACCTGATTTAGGAGATTACTTGCAAGCTATTGATCCTTATTATATTTATAGAACTACTAACGATCTTGTTAATAATAATTTTGAATTAAAGGACATTGATTATATGAGATATTATCCTACGGGTTTTAGCCCAAAAAAAGAACTTTATGTTATTTATTATCTCTACGGTTTAATTTATGTAATCTTTTTTAAATGGTTAGGCTTTTCTTTTTTGAAGTATGCACAGATTATTCCTGCTTTATTAGGAGCATCTTATGTATTTATTATGTATTTCATTGGTAAAGAATTAAAAGATAAACTTACCGGTATTTTTGCATCTTTAAGCATAGCTGTTCTTAACATTTTGTATTACCGGTCATCAGCAGGATTCTTTGAGAAAGAGCCTATTTCTGGTTTGTTTATGCTTTTAAGTTTTCTTTTCTTTATTAAAATGTGGAAATCCAAATCGATCATAAATGGGGTTTTATCAGGCATATTTACAGCATTTGCTTATGGGGTCTGGGGTGGTGCAGTAGCTTTATTTTATCTTTATCCTTTAATAGGTCTAGCATTAACATTTCTTGGAAAATTAGATTGGGATTCTTCTAAGGCATATGCTGTTACTTTGCTTACATCTGTGATTTTTTTCAATTTAATGTATCCTCGTTACCTTTTTTTAAAAAATACAGTTTTAATGCTTTCTTTTGTAAGTGCTATTGTAATATTAGGGATAGAATATTATAATCTTTCTAAACCTCCAGAAAATAAATTTCGTAGAAATGCATCTCTTCTTCTTTCATTATTTTTCATATTTCTTTTATCTTCCTTTTTTATCCCATTTACGGCGAAAGTTCTTTCTTCTCTTTCTCATATAATAGTTTATAGAAAGGCAGTTATGGAAAGTACTGTTGCTGAAAACATTCCTGCTAATCTAGGTTACTTTCTCTCCTCTTATGGTTCTCCTGAAAGACATTTATCTTCTAACCTTGTTAATTTAAAGAACTATTTTATTCAACATAATAATTATCTTGTGGCATCTTTACTTTCATTTCTTATTTTTATTTTAGATATTGTAGGAATTTTGGTTTCTCCTTATTTATGGATTATTGCGGGTACGGGTTTAATCCTTTATTTATCTCTTAAATCCAATTCTAATAATATTATGAATGTTGTAGCTATAATCTCTTTTGCTGTGATGATACTTTCTTATGGCTTATTTTTACATTCTTCTGGTGCTAATACCTCTGCAAATATATTATATGTGTTGTCTGCTGCTTTGATTATACTTTTTGTGCTCTATAACAAACCCAAAGAAGGAACGGTTTTAGTATTTGCAACTGCGACCTTTTTGATGTTTGTAACTAAAGTGAGAATAGGTTATGTTACAGGTTTTTGGAGTTCTTTGTTGATAGCATATGCCTTTTCATATATTATAAAAGACGTGCTAAAAATCTCTCTGGAATCACTTAAAAATTTAGACTGGATAAAAATTTCAGCTTTAACTTTTATAGGTATTTTCTTTATCTTTAATACATACTCTCTTTATGCACTTGCTAAAACCGTAGGTACCGGAAATTTAAATCCTGCATGGGAAGAGGCTTTTAACTTTATGAAAAATTCTTTACCTCAAAATGCAACAATATTGTCGTGGTGGGATTTTGGTTATTGGTTTCAGACCTTAGGAGAAAGAAGAACCTTGCTTGATGGAGGTAATCAGATAGGTGTAAGAAACATATATGCTGCTCGATACTTTACTTCTCGTTACAATGAAACAGAAGAGTTACTTTATTTGGCTGTGGCTAAGCCAACTCATATCTTATTGGATTACACGATGATTGGTAAGTATGCTGCTATGTCAAAGATAGCTAATAACGGTAAGTGGATAGATAGTTATGCGGAAATGAGATTTAGAGGGGTGAAGTATGATCAAGCTATTTACAATGTTTATGGAGGTTATTACACCGTTTATATTCCTATAACACAAAATGGTACTTTAGACTTTAACCGCAATATTAAATTAGCATTTTATCGCAATCCTCAACAACTGATGTATGTAAGGTATTTGTGTACTCCTGAAGGGGTAATTGATGTTTTTGACTATACTAATACCACTCCTGAAAAAGTTAATTTTATTGATGAATGTGTTTACATTTTACCAGTAGATTATCGCTTAGGCTATATGACTATGAAAGATCCTCGAAGCAATTATCCGAGAGAGATTTATAATTCTAACTTCCATAAGTTGTATATAGAGAATGGTAAAAGGATACCTTATGTTAAAAAAGTTTTCGATAATTTCTTTGTTAAGATATATGAGGTTAATTATTCTTATATTTATGAGAGACTAAATGAATTAGGAATTTCTAAAGATTATATAAATAAATCTTTTGAAAAATGTATTTTAACACCACATCGACAAAAAGACATTAATGAATGTCCTTTGTATTACAAACCTGAAGAAAGAAGGTGATTAGAATGATTTTTTATTTTTTAGCTTCCTTATTTGGTTTATTATTATCTTTTCTTGTAACTCTTCTTATGCTTAGAAAAACCATTCCTTTTTTTTATAACATAGGTTTGAATGGAAAAGATATGAACAAACCTTATTATTTGGCAGTTGCTGACGGAGGGGGTCTTGTTGTTGTGTTAGGCTTCTTAATAGGTGCCTATATTGCTTTAATAATTTCTTATTTTTTTGATATAACCTTCTCTTTTAATTTCATACATTCTACTTTTCTTTCACTTCTATTATTGAGTTTGTTAGGCTTCTTAGAAGATCTTACTAATCTTA
>JALWJP010000043.1:2352-6618 GCA_026997215.1 Nanobdellati archaeon | reverse complement strand
GAAGCAATTGAAAATTAAATTTCTCTTTAACTTTCTATTTCTTTTGATAAATAATATATGGAAGGAAATCTATAAATTATATTATGTTTGAAATATTTAAGAAAAAAAAGGAACCAGAATCTAAATTAATGATAGAAGCAAACGAAGAATTATTAAAAAGAAGACTTACTCAGTCTCATACTCATCCTTCTGAGAAAGGAGATCTTTCTATTCCATTTAATGTTTCTTCTTCTAATAATTATAAAGATGCTCAACTTGCAGAAACTTCCTCTAATTTTTCTAATACTTTAAGTATGAACGAACAGAATAATCAATCTTCGCATTCCATGGATAAAACATATACTCAATCCTCCCTTCCTGATGAATTTCCAGATTTAGATAATATAATGAAAGAAGATAACCTCTCCCTTAAGAAAGAAAATGTAAATCCTGCATTGGACCAAATACTTTCTGAACTTAAGACCATTAGGTCTCAAAACGATTATATTCTATCTATTTTGCAAAAATTAGAGAAAAAACTAGAGTGATATTTATGGTGGAAGAATTACTTAGAAAGTACGGTATAGATTTACCTCAATATGAGATAGTACATAATATTCATGATTTGAACAAAGTTCGCTTAAAATATCCTGTTGTTGTTAAAGTTATAAGTAACGATATACTTCATAAATCAGATGTAGGGGGTGTTATCACTAACATATATACTCGTGAAGCCTTGGAGGAAGCAATCCATCAGATTCAACAGGAGGTTTACACACATAAACCCTATGCTTTAATCGAAGGATTTAGAGTAGAGGAACAAATAAAAGGGATTGAGTTTTTCTTAGGTAGTAAAGTTGATAATGCTTTTGGTTTAGTAGGTGCTTTTGGTGCAGGAGGTATTTATGTTGAACTATACAAAGATGTAGTATTTTTTATTCCTGACGAAATAAAAACTAAAGGAGATGCTAGGAATATTTTAAAAAGAACAAAGATTGGTAAAGAGATTTTAGAAAAAAAAAGAATAAGAGGTGTGGAAATTAATGTTGAAGTCCTTATAAACACAATTTTATCATTTTCTAAACTTTTAAAGGATAAACATATAACAGATTTAGAAATAAATCCGTTAATATGTAATAAAAATAGATGTGTTGCATGCGATATAAGAAAAATATAAATAAAATAAGAGATCTATTCTCTTACAATTAGTTTAGCAGTCTCTCTGCTATATTTCCAGTCTTCTGGTAATTTACCTATTGCTTTATAGTACCTCACTAATCTTCTTATTCTACTTTCTAATATCATTAATCCACGAGCAGAATGTTTATCTTTTTTGTGCTTCTCTATGTGATTTGCCAATCTCACTGCTCTTTTCAATAAACTATATAAATCCTCAGGTATTTCACTTGATAGGCCATTTTCTTCTAAAATCTGAGATATCTTTTTTCCTGTTATTTTTTTTACAGAAGGTATACCATATTGATCCCTTAATATTAAACCTATCATAGCAGAGCTATAACCTTCCTTCCTTAATTTTATAATTAACTTTTCTACTTCTTCCTTACTATATTCCACCCATGCCGGTTTTTCAGACATTTTACCACCCTGATCTAAGCCAGCACTTTGCTAGCTTAGTCATTTAAAAATTGATATGTTAGTTTTAAAAATTTAACCTTACATACCATAACCTTTTTAAATTTTTTCTAAATAGTAGTAATGTATGAGCGCATACGTGTGTGAAAAAGGAACCTGTGAGTTATACAAAACTATTTTAAATAATTTTTTAGATGTATATAGAAAAGAAGTGCCACAGAAATCATTATTAAAAGAAAGGTTTAATAAAACAGCATTTACAACATCTCTTGTAGGTTTGTTACCATCTCTTTTTTATAATTACGGTTCTCTAGAAAGCGTAGGATCGCGCATTAATTCTATGGTAGAGCAAGCATACGAGTTTTGGAATAATCTTATAGGTTTAGCACTTGATCCTAAAACCTATGAATTATTGAGTTATGTGAGTAAAAAGATTTATCATCCTGAAACTATTACACCGCAAGATGAGATCACCGGTTTTTTAATAGCTCGCTTTATCGAATCTTATGCTTCATCAAGTTTAGAAAATATATTAAGTAATCTTCCTTATTATGCAGGAATCATTGGCGCTTTTAATGCTCTGGTTTATGGCGGACTTACAGTATGTGAGAAATTTGTAAATTTTATATGGTCCAAAGGAAAAGCTAATCCTTCAAAATTGAGCGATTCTGATAAAAACGCTGTTATTCATCACGGCATATTTAGATATCCTGGATGGAAGAAGAAAGGAGGAAAATGGGAAGAAATAAGCAAGGTCTACGAAGAAAAAATAAAAGAGGTTTTAGACGATTTGTTTCCAGTTCATCATCGATTTGCAGAAATTTATAGTAATATGATTGATAATGAAGACGGTCTTTTTGAAAGTAAAAAAGAAGAAGTTATCAAAGCAGAAAATTATTTCCAAAAAGTGTTTTTAAAAGAATTGCGGTTAATGCATCATTTATTATTAAGTTATTTAGAATTAGAAAAAGAACATGATGATTTAGATATTAAGATGTGTTTTTAGATACTCATCCTAATTAAGGTAAAAAATCTTTATTTTCAATTTTCCAAGGTAGGTAAGTATCTGCAGTGAACTCTATGCTTTTACTTACTAACGCATCCTGTTCTATTTTGAATCCTAATTTTTCTAAAGTTTTAAGTTCATTTTGCCATTCTTTATTCTGGAACCAAGCATATTTTTTCATTTCTTTAATTCTTTTATAATCCACATCCTTCATTTTGATGAAACTAGAAGAAGGCATATCGAATTGCTTTACATCTTTAGTCTGGAATCCTACAAATTTTGCTTTAGGCGTACCTGCTTTTTCAGAAAAAAATGCTAAATTTATACTTCCCTGCTTATAAACAGAATAAATATAGTATCCCCATGGATCCATATCTGTAAAAACATAAATCGGTAGATTAAATTCATAAGCTAAACGATGCAATAATCTGCGCTCAGCCCTCGCTGGTTGTCCTTTACCTGTCAATATTAAGCACTTATTTTTTTTCCAGAATTTTTGTTGATTTAATACATTCCACACAGCATATTTTTCTATTACTAACACATAATCTACGTTTATTTCTTTAATATGAAAATATTCATCCTCTACTATAGGGGGTATAGCACCACCTGCAGATCCCATCTTCGTATAATCCAATATATCTCCTGTTTTGTCCTCTACTATCATTTCTCCTGCCAACACACCATTAGGTGTTGCAATAAGTCTTAAATTCTCCCTGAGAACATCTAACATAACTTCAACATCTTCCACTATAGGATCTGTTTCATCCTGAGTATCAAAAGTATTTTCCTTACTTCCTGGGATAGTATGTTTTAATAAATAATAAAGTTGTCTGATGCTTAAAGAAGGTTTGTCTTCTTCAAGTAACCATTTAATCTTACTTGCAACTAATAGAGTTTGCATAAATTTCTTTGCTTGAGACATATTAAGATAATAGCGATGTTGTTTTTTATCACCTAATTTTATAATACCTGTTTTCTCATCAAAATATACATTATTTAAAGATCTTTCAGGTATTTCTAAATGAGGGTTTTTTTGAAGTTCTAGTTGTTTAATTAGACCCTTTCCTATTTCTGTTAGTTTTTCTATTATTTGCTGAGTACTCATTCTCTATCACCTTTTGAATTTGACGGAGATGCATAAGCAAGTAAATTCAATTCCTTTGTTTTTTTCACATCCTCTATAAGTTTGTCTATTTCATCTTCTACATCTTTATCATTCTCTTCTGAGATAGATTCGCCTTTTATGGCTTTTAAATAATCTTTGTCCTGCATTTTTTCTATATCTTCTTTATAATCTTTGATTTTTGTTTTTAGCAATTTAGTTACTAAATTCTCTATTTTTTCCTTAGGTTCGTTACTTAAGATATGTAATGCCTCTATTATCTCAATAGCATACCTTTCAAATTTACTTTTTCTTTCTTTGCTGTATGATGCTTTATGTAATTTAGATAAATATCTTTGTAACTCCCTAGCTGCATCCTGTAACGCTAATTTAATCTCTTTAATGATATCTTCATAAGAAGATATTGCTTCTTTACTTTCAGAAGTATAAGGAACCCAGACAGATGCGAAATGTATGGATACAATTAACGGTGCTTCTGGTAAAGATGTTCCACTTCTCTTTAACCCGTATCTTTTCCAATCCACCTCCAAAAAAGCTTTAGTTAGAGCACAAGCTCCTTGTT
>JALWJP010000043.1:0-2342 GCA_026997215.1 Nanobdellati archaeon | reverse complement strand
GGAACTTTGTTTGCATAACTGTAAAGTTTTGCATTATCTGTTTTTATTTTACCCCCGTAAGCTAATCCTACTTCCACCAAAAAAGGAAAACCTCTATACACTTTTGGTTTCCGAGAAACTGCGGTTGTAAACTCAGGTAATAATTCCTTTTTTAATCCTTCTATTATCGCCTCTTTTCCTACTGGACTCAAACAATCAGTGGGAGGGGAAGGCAAAGGAGTATTGTGTAGTATTTTTAATAATTTCTCTGCTTCTAATCGGGTCATATTTTTTGGTTTATCGTTAGGATTTATACCTGCTTTACCTAATACCTCTAATGCTGTTTTTTTACCCACTCTTGAGAATTCGCTTGTTAAAAAAGAAACCATATTACGACTTTTAGTATTGGCTAACATTCTCATTAATATGCCTAGCTCTATACCATGAGGATGAGGTTTAATTTCTTTAGGTTTTACAGGCAATTGATTTATTGCACGCTCATATTTTATAAGATTTCCGTCAGGTTCAATCAAAGTAATTTCAGCATGAGGATTCATAATTGCAGTCTCTTTAAGATATTCCTGGATACTTTGTTTCCCCCTTACATACTTTCCTTTTAAAATAAGTTCTATTCTAATACCATGACCATGTCCTTCAACAACCTCTTCATAAAGTATGTCTGGTTGGTTCCTCTCTATATCTATAGCTAATTCTGTAATATAGGTTTTTCCATCCCCTATCTTAGAATAGATTTTAGCAGGCTTACCAGTAGTGAGTTGAGCGTAAAGAACTGCTCCGCTTATACCTATACCCTGTTGTCCGCGTGTTTGCATTAATTTCATAAATTTACTTCCGAAAAGTAACTTTCCAAATACAAAAGGGACATTTTCTTTTTTTATACCTGGTCCATTATCTTCCACAATCACTTTATAAGTTTGTTCGCCTAGGTCTTGTATCTCAACATATATATCTGGCAATATGTCTGCTGCTTCACATGCATCTAACGCATTATCAACTGCTTCCCTTACCACAGTAAGCAAAGCTTTTTGTAAAGTATTGTATCCTAAAAGATGCCTGTTTTTTTCAAAAAACTCTGCAACCGATATTTCTCTTTGTTCTTCGCTTAATCTTAAAGCTTTTGCTGTTACGTCCTTCATACTTATAATTTTAATAAAGATCAAAAATATATAGGTTTCGTTTATGTAAGTTACCGTTAAATAAATTTATGCCAATATTTTATAAAACCTTCATTTACACTATAATTATTATGGATGAATTAGAAGTCATTTTATTGGATGGCGATACTGCACACAAAGGGGAAGAAGCAGTTATAAGATTAATAGGTAAAACAAAAGATGGAAAAAAGATTGTTCTTTATGATAAAGATTATAGGTATTATTTTTACGTTCTTGCGTATGATGACAGATTTGTAGAGGATTTAAAAAAAGAGATTGATAAGTTGGAAGTAAAAACTTCTAAAGAGATAATAAAACCCTTTAAAACAGAGATTATTAAAATTAAAAACGGATTAGAGGAAGTTAAAGCCATCAAAGTATACCTTCACAAACCATCTCATTACTTACAGATCAAAGAACATATAAAATCTCTACCTTATTATGGGGAAAAAAGAGAAAAAGACATACCTTATCTTAAAATGTATTTATCAGATAAAGGAGTAAGTGGAGGTAAATGGGTTAGAGTTAAAACTACTCGAGAAAAGAATTTTTTCTCTGATCTTAGTGTTAAAGAAGTGTATGCAATTCATGCTATAGAGGAAATGAAAGATAAAGATGTTAGTGTAAGTGATTTGAAGATTATGGCATTTGATATTGAGGTAATACAAAATAATGGAGATAATCGTATTATTATGATAAGTTATGCAACAAATGAAGGTCTCGAGAGGGTAATAACCTCTAAGGAGAATAATCATGAAGGCGCTCGATCAGTTTCTTCTGAAAATGAGATTATTAAAGAGTTTATAAAAGCAGTTAACTCTTACGACCCTGATATTGTGTTTTCTTATAATGGTGATGGGTTTGATATGGAAATTATAGCACAAAAAGCAAAAAAATATGGGATTGATTTAAACTTAGGTGTGGCTAACAAAAAGGTAGAAGTTAGAAAAAGAGGAAGAGCTAAAAGTTATCATTTTTATGGCAGGAATCATTTTGATCTTTATCAATTCGTCTCTAGAATTTTGGCTTATACGCTGAATGTGGAAGTCTTAAGCTTAGATGCTGTTGCCTTAGAATTAATAGGTGAAGGTAAAAAAGAGATGACCTGGCAGGAAATGGAAAGATCGTGGCAAGAAAATAAAGATATAGAAAAAATAGCAGAATATTGTTTACAAGACTCTCGTATAA
>JALWJP010000042.1 GCA_026997215.1 Nanobdellati archaeon | reverse complement strand
CTTTTATGGATATTTTTTCTTTAGTTGATAGAAGTTCCATAAATTCATCCAAAGCACTTTCTGATTCTATCATTGAAATGACTTTCTTAGACATACAATAAATTTTAAAAATTTAAGTTTTTAAAAACTTATGTACGAAATTAATTTTAAATGTAAAAGGTGTTGATATGGCTAATGTTGCAGAAGTCCATGCTGAAGCATTGATTAGAAGATTAGCTGAGGAACTTAAAAAAAATGATGCTTTTACTCCTCCTGAGTGGGCTAAGTTTGTAAAAACAGGTATGAATAGAGAAAGGGTTCCTGAGCAGCCTGATTGGTGGTACATTAGAGCAGCAGCTATTATGAGGAAACTTTATTTCAAACCATTAGGTACTTCTCGATTAAGGGTGTTATACGGCGGTAAAAAAAATAGAGGTTATAAACCAGAAAAGTTTTATAAAGCAAGCGGCTCTATTATTAGGAAAATATTACAACAATTAGAAAAAGCAGGTTATGCTCAAAAAAGTAAAAAAGGTAGGGAGTTGACTCCAGAAGGGCGTAAGTTATTAGATAAATTAGCAAAAGAATTGTAATGATGCCATATGGATGAGTTAAGCGAGTTAAGAAAAAAGAGAATGTTGGAATTAATGAAGGCTCAACAAAATAATCCTCAAATAAATGAAGAATTGCAAATGGCAGAGGCTTTAGCGGTTATGGAAAAAGAAATAAGAAATTATTTAGATGATAAGGCATATGATCGCCTTAATAATATTAAGTTAGTTAATAAAGATATGGCTATAAAAGTAATATACTTGCTTTACCAGTTAAAAACAGCAGGTAGATTGGTAAAGAAATTGAGTGATGAAGAGTTTAAGAAATTATTATTAGATATAATGCCTAAAAAACGAGAACCAAGAATAATGAGGAGATGATTATGGCAGGTGGAAGAAAAAGTATTTCTAAAAGTTATGGTGGTAAAAAAAGATTAATTGCAGCATGGAGAAGCCATGCTCCAGCACCTCGATGGATTGACATAAAGGTCTTTGGTTTAGGTAAAGCTTTGAGAAGAAGTGTTAAAAGATTTAGATCCAAACACTGGAGAAAAAATAAGTTAAAGTTGTGATGGTGATTTGAATGGAAAAATCTGTTATTTTGGAAAGAGTGTATGTGGTACCTTTAAAAAGGGCATGGAATTCTGCATACCATAAAAGGACAAGAAAAGCAGTGAGAATGCTTAAGGAGTTTGCTTCTAGACACATGAAATCAGAGGTTGTGTTAATTGACAGAGATCTTAATAATTATATATGGAGGAAAGGTAATGCAAATCCTCCTCGTAAGATAAAAGTTAAAATGATTAAATACGATAGTGGAGAAGTTATTATTAAAAAATATGAAGAGAAGAAGATTACTAAGAAAGAAGAAAAAGAGATGAAAGAAAAAGGTGAAGAAACTATTAAACAAAAGGAAAGTGTATCTGAGCAAGATCAACAACAAGAAAAAAAGAAAGAATCTGTTAAAAAGCAAGAAGAAAAAACTCAGAAAAAGTCTAAATCTTCTACGTCTTCTAAAAAATAATCTTGGTGAGTTTATGAGTAAATTAGTAGAGAAGGGAATTAAACGTATAGAATGGGCTAGTAAAGATATGAAAGTTCTTCAACTTATAAAAAAACATTTTGAAAAAAGGAAACCTCTTAAAAGAGTGCGTATTGGTATGTGTATGCATCTAACCACAGAAACTGCAAATTTAGCATTGACATTGAAAGCAGGAGGTGCTGAAGTATACTTAACGGCATCCAATCCTTTAACTATTCAAGATGATGTGGTTGCAGCATTAAATCATCATTACGGCATTGAAACTTATGGCTATCGAGGAGAGGATACAGAAGAATATTATAAAAACATCAAAAAAGTATTAGATCATAAATTAGATGTAGTCATAGATGATGGGGCAGATCTTATTGCAGAACTTCATAAAAATTATATTGAAAAAGCTAAAAATCTTGCAGGAGCATTAGAAGAAACTACTACGGGAGTAATACGCTTAAGGGCTATGGCTAAAGAAGGTAAATTATTATTTCCAGTTATTGCGGTTAATGATGCTTATACGAAACACATGTTTGATAATAGGTACGGTACGGGTCAGAGCACTATTGACGGAATTTTAAGAGCAACCAATAAATTGTTAGCAGGCACTAATTTTGTTGTAATTGGCTATGGATGGTGTGGTAAAGGTATTGCAATGAGGGCAAGAGGGTTAGGAGCCAAAGTGATTGTTTGTGAAGTAGATGCGATAAAAGCTTTAGAAGCAAAGATGGAAGGATATGATGTTATGCCCTTAAAAGAAGCAGCGAAGATAGGCGATATATTTGTAACAGTGACAGGTAATAAAAATGTTATAGACGAAGAGCACATTGATTTAATGAAAGATGGTGCAATTCTCGCAAATTCAGGCCATTTTAATGTGGAGATAAATCTTTCTTATTTGGAAGAAATAGCGGAAATGAAGGAGACACCAAGAGAAAATGTTACTTCTTATCATTTGAAAGATGGAAGGGTAATAAATGTATTAGGTGAAGGAAGACTTGTTAATTTAGTTGCGGCAGAAGGACACCCGTCTTCTGTTATGGATATGAGCTTTGCTAATCAGGCATTGAGTGTAGAATATTTAATAAATAACAAAGGTGCTTTAAAACCAGATGTGTATAAAGTTCCTGACTTTATTGATTACGAGGTTGCTAAAATTAAGTTGGAAACTATGGGTGTAGAAATTGATGAACTAACAGAAGAGCAACGTGAATATTTAAATTCTTGGGAGTTCGGTACAGAATGAGTGATTATTTTCTTACCTCTATACCTAAAACACCATCTATGAGTTTATTACCTTTAACATAATACACATAATAAACTTTTTTTAGATCTTTTAACTTATTTCCTAGATCTTTTTTTATTATTTTATCGCTTATTTTTTCATCTAATACGTTACCTTCTCTTTCTTTTAACTCAAATGCAACTTTAACTTGTTTGCTTAAATCCAGCGGTTCTGTTTCAAAAGCTTTATTATTCTCAAAATAAAGTTGTTTGCCTTTGATAGCATCTATAAGATATGAGGTTCCATCTTCTAAAGTGATATGATAGAATGGATAATATATTTTTTTATAATCGTGAGGATTTTTTAAATCAAAGTAATTGATGGGCTGTATGACATGGAGGTATTCTTCAAAGTTTTCTGCTATTTTTATAGTTTCCCCTCCATGTTTACTTTTTCTCACTCTTACTTTAATGAATAATGGCACTTCCATGCCTATGATTAGTGCATGACCAACTGGTAAGTTTTTTATTTCTTTATCTAAATTTTCAACAATGCTTTCTGCATAAGTTACAGCTTTTAAGTCATTAGGGTTAGTAATCCTTAAAATTATTTGAGTATTACATTGTGATAATATGTTCTTATCTACTCGCGCGGGTCTTTGGGATATGATACATAACCCCAAACCAAATTTTCTTCCTTCACTCGCAACATTTCTTATGATTTTAGAGCTAAATGTTACCTCTTTTTCAGGAATGTAGTTATGCGCTTCTTCTATGATCAAAAAGAGAGGAGGTATTTTACCTAGTTTTCTAGCATCGAAAAGATCTTTAACTATTCTTTGAACAACTAATTGTTGGATGTCTACGTTAATACCTCTAAGATTTATTATAGTGGCTTGACCTTTTTTGACAAGGTCCTTCACTTTTGTTCCTTTTTTATCAAAAATTCCCATGCTTTTTATAACATCTAGCATATTCACTATGTTCCATTTTGCATTTGATTCCATCGCAGATATTTCTTCTATAATGTCATCTAAAGTGTAGGTGCCTTTTTTATCTTTCAAATCTTTAATGGCAGAATAAATCAATCCTACTTGTGCTGATGTAGGTTTAGCAGGAAGCATTTGAATGATGTCTTGAGGTGCTAAATCTTTATCTTCGAATCTTAAAGGTATGGCTGAGGGGTTAACTTTTGTATCTGGGCTATACTCTACCACTTTATATCCTTTTGGCTCTATTCTAAAGAAATTAAAAAATTCTTTATCCATAGGATTATCATTAGGATACTTCATAGAAGAGTATTCTCCATGTGGATCTATTATTATTACCGGAACATCATTATCTAATATTTCCTCTACTAATACTCCTACTGTGTAACTTTTACCAGAACCTGTTGTTGCTAACACAGCAACATGCTTAGAGATTAGTTGTTCCATATTGAGATATACTTTTACATCTTCGTTACTTTCTAACACTCCCATATACAAGCCGCTTGTATCAAAGCCTAGAACCTCACTAAGTATCTCATTATTAGCTTTGTATACAAGAGATGATGGCTTTAAAGGAGTGCGAGGAGTAACTATTATACCTCTTTCTCTGTATCCTATGACCTTACAATGTGCAATAACTTCTCCTTCGGGTAGATTCTCTAACTGTTCTATTTGCGATAACACCCATCTTCCTTCATTATCTTTCACTACAACGAAATCATGCCTTTTAGCTTCTTGAAATAATTTCATGCTAAAATGCTTAGGCGTTGTTTTACCAAATATCTCCCCTAAAAGCAAACCCATCACCACTCAAGAAATATGTAAATGTAATATATTAAGTGAACAATATATTTAAATAGTTTAACATTTTAATACTCGCTCAATTAGAGGATGGTAAGATAATTTATCCTTAATACCACATGTAGTTTCGACTATTATGTCTTCTATATCATTACATCTTACTATTTTACAAGGTATTTTAAATATACGTAACATACCCGGAGGTATTTTAAGCGTATTGGATTGATTAGTAGAACATATTTTTTTATAATCTTTGCTTATGATGGTTATATTTTTAATATATGTATTTTTATGCATGATGTTTTCAACTTTGATAATATATCCTTTTAAAAAATGTCTTAGATCTGTTAGTATGTTAATTCCACCACGTGAATCTGCTTTATAAGTTAGAAGAATGCTACATGGCAAACTTATGCATTTATTGCTTATATAATCTAGAATTTCCGAAGTTATATTAATTTTTATGGAGGTGTTAAATAAGCCATCGTATTGCCATACTAGTTGATCACCCACATATATTTTCGGATTTAATGGATATGTTTTAGATAATGCTAAAGGACAGTAATCTATGTTATCCGTTAGTATTGTGTATGGTTGATCACATATACCATCGTAATTATCATCTATACAAGTTTCTGAGTATCCAGTACCAGATGGGTTAGCATAAACATTACCACATATGAAAGGTCTATCTACGATGTTAGGTCCTGGTTGGAGGGTGGTGTTCCAGTTATTAGAGTAATAACTATAAGTATAAAAATTGTTGGTGTTATTTAGAATGTTGTTATATACAGTATTATTAAACGAATAATATAAATAAATTCCGTAAGAGTTAGAATCTATTAAAGAAGAATTTATGTGATTATTACTCGATATTTTTGCTCCGTAAGTGTTATGATGAATATGTAATTTATATAAAATATTATTTCTACCATCAAGATTTATACCATATTGGTTGTATCCTACATCACCAAAATACACATATTCGTTGGAACAAAGAATATTCAAACCTCTTAAAGAATTATATTTAGCTGTTATATGCATATATTTGTTATAAGTGGGGTCAGTAAGGGACGTACACGTAGAATATACGCCGTAATAATTATTGTTAAATACGCCGTTTATAATTAAGTTATTAGTGGATGCCGATAAATACAACCCATAATAATTATTACTTGAATTGATATTCTCAAATATAGAATAATCTGTGTTATAAACATAAATACCATTATTCTTATGCTCTTTAGATCCTATTATTGTTATGTTGGTTAAATTACTCCAATCGGCATCACATAAAAATAGTTGGGAGAATACTTCATTTTGTAGATTGACAGATGAATTAAAATACCCTATTGGTCTATTACCTGATCCTGTAATGTTAATGACTATATCAGAACATTCTGAAGACAGATCTTCATCTACATTTTCTTGTAATGTGGCATTTATTACAGTGTTAGAAGAAGTTGACAACCCTATTTTGTTAAATTTAGAAGTTATATTAATTAGACGGTTATTGTTGCTATAAAAACTCGCTCTAATACCTGCTCCTCCGTTATAATTTGTTATTAAATTGGTTGCATCACTATCATCGACAAAAGATAAGTCTATACCGTCTTCTCCATTATTGGAAGAATTAATGTTCTTAATATTCATGTATGTTGCATGAGATATTATTAATCCCTCCTTAATAGAATTAGATATGTTGAGATCTTCTATTCTGGAAGAGGTAGTATCATTAACTATGTTACCTGATATAACTAAACCTATATTAAAATCTGTAAGAGAGCAGTTTAGGATGGTTATGTTGTTTAATGGTCCATATTCTGCTGCATTAACGTATATACCGTATATGCTTAAATCGGATGATACGCTATAATTTGCATCAATGGTGTGTCCTTGACAATCTAATAATATATTGGAAGTATTAATTATAAAACACGTAGTATTAACTTCAAAAATATCATTGTTCAAATAATATGTTCCAGAAGCTGAAATATTTGTACAATCATTCAAATAAGTAAGAGCATAGCTCTGTGGAATAATTAAAATTATAAAAAATACGCCCAACGACATTATTGTTTTTATTATTTTCATCATTATCCCTTATTATTTTTAATAAGGAATGGGTGTTAGCTCTAATATGCATCCTATATCTGTATCATCTATATTGATATTAAAACTATTCGATTGGTATGATTCGTTATGAAAATACGAAATATTTGTTATTTCGTGAGTTATGTTGACAAGCGTGTAATTTACTTCTCTTAGGGTTATTTTAACATGGGAACAATTAGCGAATCCTTCATTATTTCCTGCGGATTTAAACATATTCTTGTTAATATTCTTTAACCAACCACTATAAAGTCCTGCAATAG
>JALWJP010000041.1 GCA_026997215.1 Nanobdellati archaeon | reverse complement strand
AGGTTTAATTGGCAGTTATAATGAAAATCTTTATTTACAAACATCAGGAACAACCAGATTAACAATCTTAAACTCTAATGGCAATGTAGGTATAGGCACCAATAATCCTCAAGCTAAACTTGATGTTGCTGGTAGTGTTAAAGCACAATCTTTGTGTTTAAGTGATGGTTGTAAAACATCATGGAGTCAGGTTGGTGGAAGTAACTTTGATTGGGGATCTCTTTGTAGATATCAAACCAAATGTGTTGAGGGTACTTTCACTCTTTCTTGTTATTCGAATGAATATTTAGTAGATTCTTTTTGTAGTGATGAAGGCGATTGGCCAGATTGTAGGGTTACTTATGGGTGGGGAGGACGTCTTACATCAAGGGGAGGAGATATTCACTGTGCAGGAATTCTTTGTTGTAAAAACCCATAATTGAAACCATCTAAGTTATGAATATTATAGAAGATGCTATTCTATGTCTGTGAGATGTGTAGCAGATTAATTTAAAATTCCTGCTTTTTTAAAAACTTTTCACTCCATTCCTTGAATACCCATAACCTCATTTTATATGTTAGGGCTATTTCATGATCTTTGCCCCATACTTTACTTTCATAAAAGTTTTGAATTTCTAAAGGTACAATCTCCTTTTCAACAAGATTCTTTAATGTATTTCTTAACTCCTCATCTTTTCCTTCAAAGAATTCTTTTAGAGGTGGGGTGAAGCCTCTTTTCTTATTTTTTAGAATCTTTTTTGGAAGTAAGTTTTTAGCATATTCTCTCAGCAAAATTTTACCTTTCCTTAAACCTACCTTCCATTTAGAAGGTATTTGTTTGGCAAGGTTAAGCATACGAAAATCTAAATAAGGATTCCTGACTTCTAAACCGTAGAGCATAGATGCCCTATCTACCTTAGTAAGATAATTGTCCCCTAATGTCCTGTAATATATATCAAAGTTTATCAGAGTTTCTAGTTCATCGATATCTTTAGATCTTTCCATTCCTTCTCTAACCCACTCTTTATACTCATCAGGATAATATTTCACATCCTTCAACCACTCTACCCACCATTCTTTAACATTTACATTTCCTAACCTTATTAATTCCATTAGTTTCCAACATAATCCTAATTCTTTGCACTTCTTTTGTAATTGATATGCGCTTTTACTTAAAAAAGGAAGTTTAGAAAATAATCGGGAAAGTTTATAAGCTCTATAAACCTCATATCCTCCAAAAACCTCATCCCCTCCATCACCACTTATCGCCACTTTTATTTTTTCTCTTGCTTTTTTACTTAATAACATTAAAGCAAAAGAGGAATAATCTGCAAAAGGCTCGTCATAGGCTTTGAAATAATCTTTTATTGTTTCTTTAAAATCATCTTTCTTAAACTCAATAATATTTACATCCGGAACCCATGTTTTAACTAAAGAACTTTCATCAAACTTTTTATCATAGAATTTAACGGTGAATGTTCTTGGCATTCTATCTTTAAGCAAAGCATAAAGTAAAGAACTATCCATACCAGAACTTAAGAAGATTCCAACAGGGACATCACTTCTCTCCCATCTTAATTCTACTGATGAAACCAGAGTATTATGTAGGTTATATAATAGCTTTTTTTTGTTTTTAATAGGTTTATAAGGTTTTAATCTGTAGTATCTTTCTATTTTTATTCCTTTGTTAGCCTCCCATATTAAATTAGTTCCTGCAGGCAATTTTTTTACTTCTTTAAAGACGGTTAAAGGTGAAGGTATGAATCCTAATGCAAAATACAACTTTACTGCTTTCATATCTATTTCTTTTTCATCAAGTAAAGGTAAGAGCCCAGATAACTGACTGCTAAAAGCAAATCTTTCTTTTTCATCAAGATAATATAAAGGCTTTTTACCTATACGATCACGAGAACAAAAGAACTTATTCCCATCATAAATGCAAAAAGCCCACATACCATTAAGTTTATGAACAACTTCTTTTCCATAGAATATGTATGATGCTAATAATACTTCTGTATCCGATTCAGTGGAGAAAGAAAATCCTTTTTCTTTTAACTCTTCTTTCAATTCTTTGTAATTATAGATCTCTCCATTAAATACAATCCAATACTCTTTTCCTTCATACACATATCGCATAGGTTGGTTAGAGCGAGCATCTAAATCGACAATACTAAGCCTCACATGTCCCAAGGTTATATCCCCAACAACTTTAACATCTTGGAAATCCGGCCCTCTATGCTTTATAGCATCATTCATCTCTGCAACTAATTCTTTATCTTTCCAACTTATACCGTTAATTCCACACATTTACTCTACCTGCCCCCTCCCTATCCCTGTGTACTTTAAACCATACTTCTCTACTTCTTCTCTATTATACATCATTCTTGCATCGAAGATTAATACCTCTTTATTATCATTCAACTTCTTAATTCTTGCAAAATCTAAATGTTTATATTCATTGTGATCTGTTGCCAACACTATTACATCTTTATCCTTTATTACTTCATACACATCTTTATGATTGTGATTTAAATGATAAGGATCATGCGCTTCTACTTCTGCTCCATGTTCTTTTAAGTATTTAATGAATTTTTCAGAAGGAGAATTACGAAAATCTCCTATGTTGCCTTTATAACTTAGACCTAAGACTGCTATTTTACTTCCTTTTAAGGGTTTACCCATTTTATTAAGTTCTGTCATTAATTTAGTAAAAGCATATTTTGGCATATCGTCATTAATTCCTCTTCCTGCTAAAATCACTTTAGGGTGATGCTCTTTTTTATGAGCAAGATGAGTTAAATAATAAGGATCCACGGGTAAGCAATGACCTCCTACTCCTAAACCAGGATAGAATTTAATGAAATTCCATTTTGTTGCTGCTGCTTCAATTACATCTTTTACATCTATATTTAATTTATCGCAAATAATGGCTATCTCATTCATCAAAGCTATGTTTAGGTCACGTTGCACATTTTCTATGATTTTAGCTGTTTCTGCTGTTCTTAGATCTTTAACAATGTGTATGTCTTTAACTATATGTTTGTAAAGATCTGCTACTTCTTTTGCTATGTTTAAGGAGGAAGCCCCTACAACTCTTGTAATTTTATCTATCGTGTGGTTCTTATCTCCTGGGTTGTATCTTTCAGGTACATGAGCCACTCCAAAATCCTCATTAACTTTTAAACCACTTTCTTTTTCTAAGAAGGGTATCAGTTCTTCTTCACAAAACGTTGGATGTACAGTACTTTCTAACACCACTATATCTCCTTTTTTTAGACCTTGTGCGATGCTCTTAGCTGCCGAAAATACATAGTCGAGAATTGGTTTTTTAGTATCATCTACTGGTGTAGGCACACAAATTATGTGAATATTTGCTTTTTTTGACGCTTCTACTCCATTTATTGTTGCATAAAAATTATTTTTTGCTTTTTCAAGCAATTCTTGAAGTCCTAGGTCTTTGAGATGCACCTCTCCTTTATTTAATTTGTTTACTATTTCTTCATTTATGTCTACACCTATGACTTTAAACCCTTTATTTGCGAAATGAAGTGCAGTAGGTAAGCCTACATATCCTAACCCATAAATTGCTAAAGTCTTTTTCATATCGCTATTTATGTAATTATAGTTTTTAAAATGTTTTTTATCACATATATTTATGGATGTTAATTGGAAAAAATTCAAAAAGAAAAATGTATGTTTGGTTATTCATCAACATGCCGATTTAGATGCTTTAGGTTCTGCCATGGCTTTACAGAGTTATTTAATGAGAACCTATAATATTTCATCAAAAATTTATGCAAAATCTCTTAATTCACTTTCAAAGAAATATGTTACTATGCATGACTTTAAATTAGAAAAAGCACGAGATAAACTTAATTGTGATGTTGCTGTAATAATAGATACTGCTAGTTTAAACCAATTAGGTTTTGAATTATCCTCAAAAACTATGGTAGTGTTTGATCATCATATTAATAATGAGATTCTTAGCCCTTATAAGTATATCAAACCTTATTCCTCTACAGCTCGTGTTATTTATGAGTATATAAAAGAGGTTAATGCATATGAGGCACAACATCTTCTCGCAGGGTTGCTTTACGATACTTCTTTTTTAAGATATGCAGACATAGAGGATTTAGATGTTGTTAAACAACTTTTGTTAATATCGAAAACAACACTTAACGATTATTGGTTCATTCGAGAACAAGCCATCGCTATTGAAAAAGAAGCCAAGAAATTTATGGTTCAAGCCATAGAGAATTCTTTTGTTTTTTCCTGGTTTGATAAAAAAATAATTGTTAGTAAAGTGGGATCTTATGAAAGCAAGGTAGCATCTATGTTTCTACAATTGGGATTCGATGCTTCTTTGATCTTCTCTTTGAAAAAGAAAGAATCTCGATTAAGTTGTAGATTTAATGATAAATCTTTTGAAGAAAAGGATATTAGAGAATTGATAAGGAAGATCTCTGAGGTTTTGAACATGAGATGCGGAGGTCATAAATATGTTATTTATTGTAAGGGTGAACCTTTAGAGATGGATAAGATTTTTAATATTTTGAAGAAAGCATTATTTTAGGTGATTAAATGTATGATTTATTAAAAAAGCTTAGCGAATCTTTTGGTCCAAGCGGATATGAAAAAGAAGTACGAGAAGTTATTAAAAATGAAATTAAAGACTATGTAGAAGAAATGAGAGAGGATGTTTTAGGCAATCTCATAGCAAGAGTAGGAAGTGGTAGAAAAAAGGTGTTGATAGAAGCCCATATGGATGAGATAGCTTTGATGGTTAAGCATATTGATGATAAAGGATTTATATCTGTGGTAAGTTTAGGAGGATGGGATGCACGCGTTTTATTAGGACAGAAGGTAGTGTTACGTAATTATAAAAATGAAAAAATTTATGGGGTGGCGGGTTCAAAACCAGTACATCTCATGGAAAAAAATGAGGAGAAGGAAATAAAAATAAAAGATGTATTTATTGATATTGGAGCAAAGGATAAAAAGGAAGTTGAAAAATGGAATGTAAAAGTAGGAGATGTATTAGTTATTGATGCACATCTAAATTATTTAGGTAAAAGTAAAGATTTGGTTAGTGGAAAGGCATTAGATAATCGCATTGGTTGTGCCATACTTATAGATCTTATAAAGAACTTACCTAATGAACTTAAAGAAACTCACACTTTTTATTTTGTTTTTACAACTCAGGAAGAGTTAGGTCTAAAAGGCGCAAGGACCTCTGCATTTGATTTAGATGTTGATTGTGCTATTTCAGTGGATACTTCACCTGCAGGAGATACACCAGGTATAGAAGAAAAAATTGCTGATATAAAGGTTGGTAAAGGTGTTGTTATTGATGTGGTGCAGGCAGAAGGATATGGGCTAGTTATACGTCGCGAAATATTAGATAATGCTGTAAATGTGCTTGAAAAAGCTAACATTCCTTACCAGTTGGAAGTGGGAAGTGGAGGCGTTAGTAATGCTGCTATTCTTTATATCACTAAAAAAGGAATACCCACTATTGGTATAAGCGTGGCGACACGTAATCTTCATACGCCGGTAGAGGTTGCAAGTCTTAAGGATATGGAATTAGCTAAAAAAGCCATAATTGAATTGATAAAAGCAGATGTATGTAAATTATGATTATGACTCATGGTGTTATTAAGAACATAGATGTTTTACAAGAAGATTATATTCCTGAAAAAATAATAGGAAGGAAAAAAGAAATAGAATCTATAGCAGGTAGTATAAGACCTTTGTTTTATAATAAGCCTATGATTAATTTGTTTTTGCACGGACCTACAGGTACAGGTAAAACTTCTGTAATTCGTTATATTATAAGGGAAGTACATAAAGAAACTTCCAGGATTAAGGGTATTTATGTGAATTGCTGGAAGGATGATACTACTTATGCTGTGCTTTTGAGAATAGCCGAAGTTTTACATCCAACCATGAGATTAGCCAAAATTAAAAGAAGTAATGCCGAGATACTTGATCTAATAAACTTTAAGAAAGGAAACACAAAAGTTTTTGTGGTTTTAGATGAAGTAGATAAATTAAAGAGTGATGAGATTCTTTATATGCTAAGCAGGGAAGGATATGGCTTAATCATGATAAGCAATTACAACATAGCTTTAGACAAGTTAGATAGGAGAGTAAGAAGTTCTTTAAGTTATGTGGATATAGAGTTTAAACCTTATGATTTTGAGGATCTTTATAATATCTTGAAGGAAAGAAGCAAATATGCGTTTTATGAAGATACTTTTCCTACACCCTTCTTAAAAGTAGCAGCTAAAAATGCTAACGGAGATGCAAGGGTGGCTATATCTATTATAAGGAATGCTGCATTATTTGCAGAACAAGAAGGAAGAAATAAGGTAGAGAGAGATGATCTACTTAAAGCATTAAAAAGCGTGAAGGGTGCAAAGCAGCAGGAATTAGAAAAAGAATTAAAAGGTAAGACCAAACAAATATACGATATTATAAAAGAAGTAGGAGAAGCAGATGCAAAAGAAATAGCCAAGAAGTATAAGGAAAACTTTGGCGAGGATATTCATGAAAGAACCTTACGATATTATTTACAAGAATTGGTAGAAAAAGGTTTAATAGAAACCAAAGGAGAGAAAAGATGGAAAAAATATTTTTCTTTGATTTAGCAGTTCACGTTTTTTCCAATTTTAAGAGTCCTAATCTTTCTCCTATTTCTGCCCAACTCCATGCCCATATGACTGCTTCGAATGCTTCTATCAACATATTATTTTTTAAGAAATATTCTGCATCATTTATGTATGCTTGAATATTCTTTAGAATTTCCTTACTTCTATCTGATAAAAGTTTTATCTTTGCACTTTTAAGTTTAAATAACCATTTTTTTGTTTCATCTCTCAGTTTGCTTTCAACGTTATCATATTTAGCATTTTTATGTTTTGCTTGAAACCAGAAATCTACAGCTTCTTTTAATCCTATTTTTTCCTTTTTAAATACATGGGGTTTTCTAATTTCCATTTTCTTTAGCATTTCTTTAATAAGTTCCTCTTTACTTATTACTTTTTCTTTATCTAGTTTCCATATGAAAGCCAGGAAATCATGAAG
>JALWJP010000040.1 GCA_026997215.1 Nanobdellati archaeon | reverse complement strand
ATATTAAAAATTTAAATAATAAAAGATGGAAGAAATAGCAAATAATTTAACACAAAAAGAAGTGTTAGAAATAATTAAGGATTTTCCCTTAGTTCCTTTACGTAATAGATTAATTATTACAGTAAATGTAGAAGAAAGTGATGATGAATTAGATCTTGTAGGAGCAGGATTAGATGAATCACAGTTTGTAATAGCAAGGGGATCACATGTATTTGAAGAAATTAAACCTGGTACCAAAGTACAATTAGATTTAGATAAAATGTCAATACAAATGGGACCAGAGAATTACCAAATTAAAATAGACCCAGTAAAAGTAAATGGAAAAGTATATGCATATATATACGATACAAGTATTAAAGCAATAGATTATAGATAATTATGGATAAAGAACAAGCATTTGAGATTTTAGAAAAAGGATTGAATATAGCAAGTACTAAAGGAGCATTTCTATTGAGGGATGCTACTGTTATTCAACAAGCATTAGATGTATTAAAAGATACATTAAATTTAAAAACAGAATTAGAAAAAAAAGAATCAGATAAATAATGAAATTATTTACAATGGATAGGCAATTTAACCTCACGATTTCAGAAGAAGCGTGGGGTTTAGCCGTTTTTAATAAGCTATTAAAAAGAGATAAAACTAAAAATAAAGAAATAGCAATAAAAGAAATTCTTTTTATATGGTATTGGTGTGATATTAAATCTTCTTATTTATTATTAGATGAAGATGATAAATTAAAAGAAATAAAAAAAGATGTTATGCTTCCAAGTAAGTGGAAACCTGATAAAGCTATATGGGAGGCTATTGAATTTTATAATAGTGAAAAAAGTATTATAGAACAGCTTTATATTGATGCTTTAACTTCTGCTAGGGCTATAGGAGCTTATTTAAGGGATACTGATAAACTATTAAAAGAAAGAGATGCACAAGGTAAAGTAGTGACAGATATTGCTAAAATAACTGCTGCTAATCAAAAAGTTCCTATATTAATGAAGAATTTAAAAGATGCTTATAAAGAAGTAGTTAGGGAAAGAGAAGATAATGAAGGTAGAACAAAAGGAAGTAAAAAATTTAATGTATATGAAGATGGACTTTAAAGATATATTAATAGGAGAAGAGGCTAAGAATCCTATAAAAGAAGGTATTAATGATTTAGCAGAAGCAGTGTTAATAACTATGGGACCAGAAGGTAAAACAGTTATTATACCAGATGAAAATGGTTATCCAAAAATAACTAAAGATGGAGTAAGTGTTGCTAAAGCAGTTTCTTTTAAAGATCCTATAAAAAATATAGGTGCATTACTTATAAAAGAAGTAGCTAAAAAAACAGTACAAGAGGCTGGGGATGGTACAACTACATCTATATGTTTAGCTAATTCTTTTATAAATAAAGGTACTGAATTATTAAACAATGGTTATTCTCAAAATAATATTAAAGATATTTTAAATTCTTTAGAAGAAGAAGTAACAAAAAGATTATTTAATAATGTTATAGAAG
>JALWJP010000039.1 GCA_026997215.1 Nanobdellati archaeon | reverse complement strand
CGATTTTCTAAATGAAAGATTAAGCGAATTAAGCCCTAAATCCGCACTTGACTACACGAGCGGCTTTAATAGTATGCTGCACGGATTAGAACAAACAAAAGTAACAATAGATAAAAGCGTTCATAATATTTTACGAGAATATACAACAGATTATCGGGCAGAATTTAACGCAATAAAAGATAATTACGAGACAGGAAGAGCAATTGAAGACACAAACTCTTTTATAAGCAATTTACAGGAAATAAGAGAGAGTTCATCAGTTATTGCAGAATTACAAATCCAAACAGGCTTAAGAGTATCTGAAGCCCTTGAAGTTGCAAGAAACTTTAACGATTATTATAATCCTAAAGGTTATCTAGAGGGAATAATTGGAAAAGGCGGGCAAGAATATGATATAAAACCTATAAGTGAGGAATTAGCTTATAAACTAAATAATCTACAAGAAATGCCCTCTTACAGCAGTTATTATAACGATTTAAAAGAATTAGACCATAAACCGCACGACCTTAGAATTACTTATGCAGTAGAACACTACAATAAGTTAAAAGAAGATGGGTATTCTCACAAAGAAGCTCTAAAAGAAGTCAGCAAAGAGCTTAATCATCATCGTGAAGCTATAACACTTTATTATTTAGCAAGAAGCTAATTTTTTATAAATTCCTTGTCAACTGATAAAATTACAGAGCTTGTGTTTTTTATTACTCTGTAACTACTTTTTTTAATAAATTAGTAACATTTTGAATAGTACTTTTATCTAAATCTATTTTTCCTCCTGAATATATATTGTAACTAAATATTATAGTATAAACTACTTTCGTTCCACCATGATAAGGATACATTTTAATTGTAAGAGGAAATCTTTTTTCTTTAAATTTTATGAAATAACTTCCTCCAAAGTTAATTATATAAGAACTTCTTTCCAAATTACCTTTCACTGATTCTATAGAATAAGGGATATTTATTTCTCCTTCTTTTATTATTTTTCCAGAATACAAAGGCATTTTTTCAAGTTCATTATACATATAATTAAACCATTGTATTGTTGCATCTGCCATCTTTTTCGCAAATTTATCGGAATTTCCTGTTAAGTCAGGACCAATACGAATAACACTATATTTAACTAAGACTTTATCTGGATAAAAAAATGTTATTTTTTGGTTACTTTCTTTATAAGGAAACTTAATTACCTTTTGTCTATCATACGTACGATTCTTAAAAATTATTTGATAATATGTTGGGTAAATCCTTACAAAAATCCTTTTTCGACGCCTCATCAAGCTAGAAAATTCCATATCTTGTGCTAAATTACTTTTAACCTCTGAAAGAGAAATAGGTTTATTATTCTCTCGACGCTTAAAGCTAGAAAAATGGTAAAAGAAATATTCCATATCTTGTGCTAAATTACTTTTAACCTCTGAAAGAGAAATAGGTTTATTATTCAAAGGGTCTACTTTAGGTACAATTATAGTTTTACTTTTCTTTTGAGAAGTCATAGGAAATTCTTTTTGCACTACTTTAGAAG
>JALWJP010000038.1 GCA_026997215.1 Nanobdellati archaeon | reverse complement strand
TACATTCTCTTTAATTCGTTTAATGTGTTTCGCCATCTTAAAACCTTATAATTTAATATGTTTATAGGGTATTTTATAAGGTTTTGTATTATAAAGAACTGAAAGGAACTAAGAAAAGCCCATAAAACAGTAAAACCTTATAAAATGTGTAGTTTATAAGGTTTTGATTATTCTATTATTTCAGCTTCTAAAATTTTATCAATGGTTTCTAAACCTTTTATACTGCTCTTCATGGTTGAGTTAGATAAATATTTATTTATGGTGTTAATATCTTTATGCCCTAATATTCCACTTAGGGTGATAGCTTCGGTTCCTTGTTCAGCTAATGCACTTACTAGAATGTTTCTCATGTAGTGAAGAGTTAAATTATCTATCTTGGTATGTTTCCTAAGTTGCTTTATCTGTCTATCAAGATTTACAATCTTTTTTCCAGTAGCAGGACTTTTAAAAACTAGCCCTATTCTCTCGTCCAGTAGTTCCAATAAAACCACCTTTAGCATAGGAGAAAGTTTATAACGCTGTTTGTCTCCATTCTTTGTATCTTCTATCCAGTAGTAACCATTGTTAAAGTCTATGTTTTCCCATTTGAGGTTAAGTATCTCCGATTTTCTTCGACCAGTAAAGGCAAATAGAAAAAGAGCCTTATAAAATGGTTCATCATGATAATACTCTATAATCCCAATGTATACACGTTTAAAAAGCTCTGTAGCATCTGTAACTATCTTTTTTTGTGATGGTATCTTAATGGTTATATGAGTGGTGGGGCTTTGGGTTAAGTATCTGTTTCTTATGGCATAATCAAAAACTGGGTTTAAAACCTCTAGTATAAGCTTTTGAGTTCTTGCTTTTAAATTATGCTCTTTCTCCATCTTGGAAATAATAAAAAGTATATCTCTTTCCATTATCTCCCCTACTGGCTTATGTCCTATTTTACTTTTATTAAAACTTTCTCTTTTTTTTATTATGGTGGCTGTAGGCTCTTTGGTTATATTGCTTAAGTCGCTGTTTCCTATGTATAGGTCATAAATATGCTTTTTCTTATGCGTCCACGCTGTGAGGGGTTGGGTTTTCATATACTCAATAAATAGGTTATCTAATTTTATAAGGTCGTTACCATAAGTACCATTTAAAATATCATCTTTCATAATATCTAACTGGGTTCTAGCTGTTTTTAACATTTGTGACGGTGTGTGATTGGTTGCTTTTATGTAGTATTGTTTTCTATATCGTTTATGATTAATTCTAAAATCAAATTTAAAGAGTCGTTTATCTTGTTTGTGTACCATGATATTTTTCTCTTTTGTTTCGTTCCAGTCATTAGAAGTTATAGCCATAATTTAGCCTTAAAAATATAGTAATAAAAATGGGTGTCCGTTTGGGTGTCCGTTTTATTTCCATTATTATACATTTAAAAGAATTGTAATAGAGTTAGTAGGTTGTTAAAAGTGCTATTTTATGGGAAAAAGAATTGAAAGAGTGGTGCGGATGAGAGGACTCGAACCTCCACGCCGTAAAGCACCAGATCCTAAGTCTGGCG
>JALWJP010000037.1:1099-1552 GCA_026997215.1 Nanobdellati archaeon | reverse complement strand
AATCTATCTTATTATATAACCGTTAGCCTGCCTTTTCAATAGAACCAAAACAGAGCGTTCAAAATTAGGATTTGAAGGAGAATTTTAAATGCGCAAAGTGTACAATCGAAACCTGGCTGTTTATATTCCATTTGACATACACTAAATTATGTATTACAAATTACCCAAATAGATTTGGTTTAAGGTGAAGATAGATGAGTGGTTTTGAAAAAAGGTCGGGGCGTAGGGAGTTTGTTAGAAATATTCTCTTTGGATTGGGCGGGCTGGCTTTTGTCTCTTCTCCTTTTGCACTGATTCCAAAGGATGCAGAAGCTAGAAAAAAAAGAAGAATGAGCAAAAGGTTAGAAGAAAAGTTAAAAATTGCTGACTTCTACTTCAGCTTTCACGACTATTCTAAGAAAGAAGCTGACAAAAATTATGAAATATTTAAACAATACTTTGATGGTAAACTTC
>JALWJP010000037.1:0-1089 GCA_026997215.1 Nanobdellati archaeon | reverse complement strand
TCACAAGTGCCTGGCTTTAAACCTATAAATGTTCCTGTTGGAGTTGCTGCTATCTTACCGGTCTCCCTAAAAGAATAACCTCCTGCTGATGTAACATTCTTTGTGTCAGTGTAGTTACCACTCTAATACAACACTAAAAAAAGAAACTTTTATAAATAACAAATAATTATAACAATTATGGAAAATCAAACAGGTATTGAAAAGATAAGCTCAAAAAGAGTTAGTAGAAGAGACTTCTTAAAAAAGCTCCTTACAGGTGCAGCAGCAACAGCAGTAGCTACTTCTACACCATTATTAATTCCTGATGCAGAAGCTAGAAAAAAAAGAAGAAGAATGAGCAAAAGGTTAGAAGAAAAGCTTAAAATTGCTGACTTCTACTTCAGCTTTCACGACTATTCTAAGAAAGAAGCTGACAAAAATTATGAAATATTTAAACAATACTTTGATGGTAAACTTCCACCTTTACTTCAAGAATATTATGCAAGAACTAGCGATGATACACTCTACTGGGCATGGGAGTTTATGTTCGACTCAGATGGAACGTGGGAAGATTATAGAACTGCAATGCTTTACTTAGATTTACAAAAAGGATTTAACCAAGGAAGACATTTTGACCTGAAAAGAGCTAAATATGAACCTATGTTTTATAATGAAGTAATAAATCTTTACTTTTTGTATCCTTCATATTATTTATATAAATCAGATAAAGTTCTCTATAAAGAACTAGATTTAAAGAAAAATTTACCTATAAAATATTATGATGAAGGTATAGGAAAAATGTTACAATTTCTATTAGGAAAAGGTTATAAAAGTAACAAAACAGACCATAGTGAGGTTTCAGATTATTGTATAAAGATGTTCTCATCTTCATTATTTGAAACATATTATCCAGGTAGTGGAAAAAGATTAGGAAGCTTATTCTTCCATGTAGATTTAGATAAAAAAAAAGAGATGATATATGACTTAATAATACCTAAAATAACTGAACACGGAACTTTAGATAAGATTTTAGAATACAAAGATAACGAAAACTTACCACTGAAAGAAAGGAGAGAACTCTTTTACAAAGGTCTTGTATATGCTCACAAC
>JALWJP010000036.1 GCA_026997215.1 Nanobdellati archaeon | reverse complement strand
TTATTACGCTTTTTTTTACAGTATTTAGTTTTATTACTGCATTATATACTCTTAGATTATTCTTCATATCTCATTCTTATATGATGTTAGCTGTATCTTTCATATTATTTATAGCTTCCATACTATTTTATGCAAGCATGAGAGAATCATTTAACGTAATTTATCCGTTTTCATTAATTATTCAACGAAGAAAAGGAAACAACTATTTCCTTCATTCTAAACTTTATATTGTAGATAATCATGCATACATAACTTCTGCAAATCTTACGCAATCAGGATTATGGAAAAACATAGAATCCTTAGTAAGCATAGAAGATAAAAATGCAGTAGAAGAACTAATAAAGTTTGTAGAATCTGTGGAAAGGAAAATAGAGAAAGTAGATCCTTCTGAATTTATGAGAAAATACGCAATAAAAAACAAATTCTTAAGCTTCAGTTTAAGGAGGTGATTTTATAAATAGTATTTTCAACCTTTACAATAAAGGATATTATACTTTAACCACCACCATAATAAATGTAGTTATAGGCTTTATAATCCTCTGGGTTTTTATATATTTTCTGAAAAAGAAGAAAATAAACATAGATTCTACTCTATGGAAAGGTGGATTTGCTTGGGCTTTATTAGGAGTGATATTAAGAACATATGTTGATGCATATAACATTACTATGCCAACAAAATTATTTTTAATCACTCCTTTTATATATTTAGAGATATTCAGCATCAGCTTACTCCTATATTTGCTTACTCCGAATAAAAAATATTGGATATACCTTCCATTAATTTTATCCCTCGTAGCCATAATACCCCTAATGTTGGCGTTCAAAGTTTTTTATTTAGGATTAGGAGTCGTACTAATAAGTGGTGTATTAATCGCTTATAAATTTGCTCAAATATTTTTTAGAGAGAGAAAGATCAGTTTAGGATTCTCAATGCAAATGCTTGATGCTATTTCTACATTCCTTGGTATAACGTTTCGGGGCTATTATGAAGAGCATGTAGTTGGAAGAGTCATCATAAATTTTTTAGAAAAACAAAATCTAACATTCTATGAATCAGGGGCATGGGGATTTCTAATTACAAAAACGATTTTAGTATTTCTTATACTGTATATTTTAAAAAAGCATTATGAAAGAGATTACCTCTATCAATTAGCATTATTCTTTATAGCAATATTAGGATTTGTAGTAGGTTTAAGAAATGCTATTAATCTAATATTTTTATAATTTCTTTTTTTATTTTATCCTTAAGAGAAGAAGGAAATTTAATACTTCCCGCTTTTTCATGACCGCCGCCTTCAATAGCATATCCTTCAAATTTCAAAAGAATCTTCTCCAAAATACCTTGTAAATTAATATGAGGTGTATTTATCCTAAATATTGCAGAATTATTAGTTAACCCCACCACTACATAATTACTTTCTCCCTTCTCGCTTAAATACTCGTTAATAATTCCTGTCGCTTTACCTGCACTCGGCCAATCATTTATAAACAATATATTTTCTAAATCTATTAAGTAAATCTTTACATTAGATTTTTCATGCACTTCCTTTAATTTTT
>JALWJP010000035.1 GCA_026997215.1 Nanobdellati archaeon | reverse complement strand
GATAAGATGTGCTAATCTCCTCCATATTAGGTTCTATCTCTATCTCCATCTCATCCCAATCATATACAACTTGGAATATAAGGATATTCTCTAAATTCAAAATAGATCTCTTTAAAGAATTTATTTCATCGGCATAGGAAGTTACAAAAACAACTTTTTTTAGTGGCTCTTTTATTGGTATTCTATTTTTCTCTCTGTAGATTCTAATAGCCTTCACGAAATCTCTTATTATATCAATAGCCCTTATTTCTTCAGTCCCTTTTATACTCATCAAAAAATTCTCTTCATTTATCTTCTCTAATTTTTCTTTCGCAAAAGCGGGCATAAACGGATAAAGCATTAAAATGGCATCTCTAATTGGTTCAAGAACTAATGGAGTTTTCCTTTTTATTGGTATATAAAAATGTGAAATATCTTCAACGATGTGTCTATAAAGAATATGAAAAGCATAAGATATTTTGCCATTCTCCACTAAACTTTTTATTCTTTTTTTAATCTCATTACTCTTCCATAATAACCAATCATCCTCTTCTTTGTAATCATCAGTAGTTCCATAAATTTCTATATATCTAACAATATTCTCCACTGCATTTTTCAGTTTATTAATCTTTTTTATATCAGATTCATTTATTGAACCTCTCTTTTTTGTCAGGAGAACTACTCTTTCAACTTCATTTATGCTTTCAGGTACCTTATGAGAAAGATATATTGTATTTTTAAACAGATATTTGCCATAGATCTTCAAAATATTTCCTATAAAATATCTTAGATTATCTCTCCTCTGGTGAAGAAACATTAGAGAGGAGAACAAATCAAAATTATAAACATAAGCGCCCAAGGCTGATAACTCTGGTTTAAGAGAGAATCTTCTTTCCATGATATTCCCACATACTGGACATTCCTTGATTTTAGTACCATATTCTATATGCCCGCAATTTGGACAATAGAGAACAGGAAGTTTGTATGAACCTTCCGGAGATGAGAGATTATATGTACCACCTTTTCCATTCACAACTAAGGTTGGTATATTTTCTTCTTGTAAAACATTCCCACAAATGGGACAGGTTTTTATAGGCAATTCTCTTTCCTTTGAGAATATAACAGAATAAGAAGGTATTCTTCTTTTTAAACTTTTAGCCCTTATGTCTCCTTTCTTAACAAGTTCTGCCTTTCCATCTCCTTCCATAACATATAATTCAAAATCAAAATCTTTTATTTCATCAAATCCAACTTTTTTCATCTTGTTTTTAGGTATTTCTATCTCATTCAACAAAAATAGCTCTAAACTTGCTGGGGCAATCCATTTCTCATCATAAAGCTGAGCAATCACATAGTTATCATCTTTACCAAGATATACCCCTACCGGCTCTTCTCCTTCATAAAAAATACCTAAAAAATACATTTTTTTACCTATTCTAATCTTCGCAATATTCTCCTTTAATCTACTTGTAACAATTTTAACCTGATTCTCTTTAAAATAATTATCACACTTATTACAATAATATGTTCTTAAATTTTTAATATCTATTTTTCCCTTTTTAAATAAATCTTCAATTAATCTACCTATTTC
>JALWJP010000034.1 GCA_026997215.1 Nanobdellati archaeon | reverse complement strand
GTTATATACGCCCTTATGATGAGAGAAATAATAACGAGATATGGAAGGGAAAACATAGGATTTTTATGGCTATTTTGGGAACCTTTGATTGTTACACTCGGAATTACTATTATATGGACATATATGAGAGAGGAACAAGCTCATGGTTTCCCAATAGCAGCATTCATATACACTGGATGGGTATCAAACAAATTATGGCTACTAACCGCAGGACAGGTTATGAAAGCAATTGAAGCAAATAAAGCACTTTTGTATCACAGGAATATAAAACCTATTGACTTAATGTTCGCAAGGATATTCCTTGAGATAACAGCCATTACTGGAGTGTTCATACTATTGGGTTTCGTATTCGTATTTTCGCACGTAATAAATCCTCCCTATTCACTTTTTCATATAGTCGTGGGGTGGTATTTAATGGTTTGGTTGGGAATAGGATTTTCCTTTTTTGTAGCTTCTTTAAATACACTCACAAATGACTTTTTCCAGAAAATATGGGGCCCTATAAGCTTTCTTCTGTTCATAAGTTCTGGAACCTTCTTCTTAGTGGAATGGATACCTCCCGAAGCAAGGAAATATGTTCTCTTACTTCCGAGTGTTCATAACGTTGAGCTTATAAGATATGGTTTCTTTGGTTCCCTTTTTCATCCCTATTACGATATCTTATATTCAGTTACGTTTAATCTGTTTTTAACCTTTTTAGGTCTTTTAATGTTTAAAAGTGCGGAAGAAAAAATTAAAATTGAATAGTATGCAAGAAAAGTATATAAAACTTGATAATGTAACGAAAGCTTTTAAAGTAAGAGGAGGAATAAATTGGGTATTAAGAGGAGTAAATCTTACTGTAAACTATGGAGATAAGATAGGTATTCTCGGGAGGAACGGTAGCGGTAAATCAACCCTTATTAAGATTATAGGAGGGGTTTTAAAACCCTCTTCAGGAAATGTCACAAGAAAGATGAAAATAAGCTGGCCTTTGGCATTTACGGGAGGTTTCCAAGGAAGTCTAACTGGATTTGATAATCTAAGATTTATATGCAGAATATACGGAGTAAATTGGGAAGATAAAGTTGAGTTTGTTGAAAAGTTTGCAGAACTCGGAAAATACTTTTACGAACCTGTAAAAACTTATTCTTCAGGTATGAGAGCAAGGTTAGCATTTGCTCTTTCTCTCGCCATAGACTTTGACTGTTATTTGATAGATGAAGTTACCGCAGTCGGTGACCAGAGATTTCAAAAAAAGAGCAGAGAACTTCTATTTGAAGGGAAAAGGGAAAAGAGCTTTATTTTAGTTTCTCACCAACCTAAACAGATAAAACAGTTTTGCAACAGATTCTTTGTTTTATCTAACGGAAAGTTAATAGAATTTGAAGATTTCGACAGCGCTTGGAAATTTTACTCTATGCAGTAAAACTTTATCTCCGGATTTAAACTAAAGTTTGTTCCAAAAGGTGTAAGATTAGGATTGTAATAAGGGTCTCTTTCTATATACTTTTTCCATTTTTTATATAGAAGTTCTTTCTCTTTCTTAGCCGTAATTTCATCAATTTTTCTCGTTTTTGATTCAAGATGAT
>JALWJP010000033.1 GCA_026997215.1 Nanobdellati archaeon | reverse complement strand
TTGTAAACCTCTCCTTCTTTTCCGTTTCTTATAACCTTAAATATTGCATCCGTGAAGTCTTCAACAAATAGCCAGGTTCTTACCTGTCTTCCGTCTCCGTATAAGGGAACTTTCCTGTCAAGTAATGCTCTCGCAATTGTAAGAGGTATAAGTTTTTCAGGATACTGCCAAGGTCCGTAATTGTTAGAAGCTCTTACTATAATTGCAGGAAAATTATAAGTTTTAAAGAAAGCGTTTACAAGGTGGTCCGCAGAAGCTTTGCTCGCGGAATAGGGAGATTTGGGTCTTAACGGGTCCGTTTCCTTAAATTTTAAATTCTTATCCTTCGGCAGTTCTCCGTAAACCTCATCCGTTGATATGTGAATAAATAAGAAGTCTTTTAAAAACTCCTTACACGCTTGCAACAGGTTAAAAGTCCCCACAACGTTTGTGTATATGAACTTATTAGGTGAGAGAATACTTCTATCAACATGGGTCTCCGCTGCGTAATGAACTACAATATCAGGCTTTTCCTCCGCTATAATTTCCTTTGCGTTATCGTAATTCGCTATATCCGTTTTATAGAGTTTAACCTTATCTCTTACCTCGGAAATTCTTCTTTCGTCTCCAGCATAAGTTAATTTATCTATTACTACAACATTATGATTTTCCTTTACGGACTTCCTGACAAAGTCACTTCCCATAAATCCGCATCCGCCGGTGATTAATATCTTCATGAGTTCACTCCGTATTCAAAATTATTTTTAGCTTCCTTGAGATAAGGTAGGTTTGCATCTTTTTCCGAGAGTATGGGATTTTCTATTGGCCAGTTTATACCTATATCAGGGTCATTCCACCTTATTCCCGCATCAAGCTCTTTATCATATTCTGCAGTAGTTTTATACATTACTTCGCTGTCTTCAAGTGCAACGAAACCGTGAGCAAATCCCGGTGGTATCCAGAGCATAAGCTTATTTTCTTCCGAAAGCTCAACAGCAATCCACTTTCCGAACCAAGGAGAGCCTTTTCTTATATCCACTGCAACGTCCCATATTCTTCCTTTAATACATCTAACAAGCTTCCCTTGAGCTTTAGGATGAAGCTGATAGTGAAGCCCTCTCAAAACTCCCTTTTTAGATTTTGAATGATTATCTTGAACGAAGTTGTAATTAATACCGTTATTTTTAAAGTCCGATTCTTTGTAAGTTTCCATGAAAAAACCTCTTTTATCTTCAAATACAATGGGTTCTACAAGAATGACATCGGGTATTTCAAGCATTTTAAATCTGAAAGGCACCTTTTTCCTCCTTTACTATTTCTCTCAAATACTTTCCGTAAGAAGTCTTTTTTAAATTTTTATCTTCAGAAAGCTTCAATAAATATTCTGCATCCACCCAACCGTTTCTGAAAGCTATTTCTTCTATACAACCTATCATATAACCTGTTCTTTTTTCAATAGTAGCTATAAACTCACTTGCTTCAAGAAAGCTGTCATACGTTCCAGCATCAAACCACGCGTATCCTCTTCCTAAGGGTATAGCTCTTAAACTATCTTCCTTTAAGTATTCCTCCAAAATGGAAGTAATTTCATAC
>JALWJP010000032.1 GCA_026997215.1 Nanobdellati archaeon | reverse complement strand
ATTCACTCCGGAAATAAAGAGCTGGATAAGAGAATACTTCAAGTACGCGGTCAGTGAAGAGATAAAGTGGGGACAATACGTTACACAGAACCAGATTCTTGGAATAAATGATGCTCTAATTGAAAGATACATAAAATACCTCGGAAACCTCAGAATAACTCAGATAGGTTTTGAACCTCTCTATCCAGAGATAACGGAAAATCCCATGAAGTGGATAGATGAGTTCAGGAAAATAAACAACACAAAAACCGACTTCTTCCAGAGAAAACCCCAGACTTACGCCAAAGGGAACGAGCTAAAATGGTGAGATACTATATTTTATTTTTGGTATTTTCGCTGTATATCTCCATAACCCTTTTAGAAGGCTTAGTTATCTTAGGATTAATATACCTCTTTTGGAGTATTATTAAAAGTGTTAAACCCCAAAGAGGAAAACTCGGAATACCAATCATCCTTTACACTCTCCCAACTCTCCTCTCTACCGCTATTTTTTATCCGCAGCGTATAAATAAAGCTATTGAAGAGGGATTATTTCAATTTATCTATTTTTTAAAACTATCTAAAAATGATGTTGTGCTTCTTCTAAGGGATATTATTTATATCTTTATATTAGGATTTTTCCTATTACTTCCATCAGCCATTTATACTTTTTACAAGTACGGAGAACCAAAACCTATATGGGGAGGAACATTTGAAACAGGTTTCTTCTTCACTTTATTTGGCTTGACTTTTCTAATACTTTTCTTTCAAAAAAAAGGCAAAATAAAATTTCTACTTTTAATGGGATTTTTAATCTCTTTTTCCTTGGTAGTGTTAAGCCATAGAAGGTCTATGATAATGGCTTTCGTGGTTTTATTTCTAACAATATTACTTATTTTTTATAGAAATAAATTGATAAAAGGGAAAATACTTGTCTTTTTTATTACGGTATTTCTAATAATAGGTAGTGCGGGATATATATATCTTTCAAAAACGGACCACAGATTTAAAACACTGAATGAGGTTATATTAGGAAAAAGACCTCTAAATGAAAGAACGCTTAATATAATATCAAGCGGACGATACGCTATATTTAAGGAAGGACTCGTGGTTCTTAAGAAGGACCTGAAGAAGGGGGAAATCCTGCCCCTTTTGATAGGTCACGGTGTTAGAGCTAAAGAGTATTTATCCCCAAAGAGTCCAATACGTCAACCACGGTATGAAAGCTTTTTTATATTTTCAGAGTTCATAGAACGAGGATTAATCGGAGTTATAGGTATCCTGTTAATATACTTTGTATATTTAAGAGAAATATTTAGATTTAGAATTACTGAAAAAATGGATTTCTATAGACTAATAGCTATTCTACCTTTAGGAATACACCTGATACAGACTTTATTTACATACTTCTGGGACGCTATGCTGCCAGTTTTTTTTATTCTCTTTAAAGTTTACGAAATTTCTAAGGAACAGAAATAGCAACTCCTCTACTCTCTATTCCAAACTTATTTACTGCTCTAATCTCATATAACGTAGATTCGTCAGGATAGTCATCCACAAAAGTACTTTTCTTTATAGGTTTAGTGTTAATCTTATTCCCGTTTT
>JALWJP010000031.1 GCA_026997215.1 Nanobdellati archaeon | reverse complement strand
AAGCATGGTTTATGCTAAGGAAAACAAAGCAAAATTTGGTAAGGTAAAAGTGTGGTGTGATAAGGCTAAGAAAGAATGTTATGTTGAGAACTTTTATTTACCTCAGAAAGATGTGGATGGGAGCTTTATTGCAGCATTATCAGATCCTAAGTATGTTTTATATTACGAGATGTTTCCTGCAGGTGAGGAAAAAGCATGGGTTGAGAATAAACCGTTAAGTTTTAAAGCAGTGATTGCTGCTGGGATGAGTAATGTTGTAATTACAAGTATAGGAGGATTAAAATCTGCAGGAAAAAAGTTATTTGAAGCAAGTAAAGAATTATTATCTGAAAGTATTATAAAAGCATTAACTAAAAGTTTTGGTAAGAGTGCAAAAGAAGAAGCATTAGAGATACTTATTAGAAAAGAAATAAAGAAAGAAGAAGCAGAAGGTATTATCTCTAAGTTAAGTAATAAGAATAGTTTCAAAGAAGGACTAAAGAAAATTGGTAAACTTATTGAAGAGAATAAAATAACAAAAGATGAAAGCATAGAAATAATAATGAAAGTTTCTAAGAGATACGATAAAGACACTATAGGTAGAATGATTGATGATAATCTTCTTGATCTTGCGAAATATGAGAAAGAGATTGTTTTTGATTCTGCTGAAGGATCAATAAGAATTAGCAAACCCAAAGAACTGCTAAAGAAAATGTTTGAAATTTCTGAGAAGGGCATAATAAAAGATATAGATGGTTTTACTAAAGCGTCACAGAGTAGATTCTTTAAGTACTTAAACAAAAGAGTCAATTATGTGATGGAGAACTATGTAATATTCCTAAAAGATTCTTCTACCGTACAATATGCTTTGGTTGATGCTATGGCAAATAATGGATTAGAATCCTTAGGTATAGATGCTGAACTTGCTAATTCTATAGAGGAAGTAGCGAAATGCAGTATTTTTACTAAGATGTTCCCAGGAAAATCTAAGCAGTGGACGAGAGCAGCATGCATCATAATTTACGGGCTAAGTTATATAGCTGTTAAAGAAGATATGAAAAATGAAAAGTATCAAAATTATGCTTATAACACATTATTTATATATTCTCCTCTTTATTATTTAAATTCTTTATTCACATATGGAAAGAAACCTTATGGTGTTTATTTACCTCAAGATTTGGAAGGATATTATGTTGTATTAGATAAGAATTATAATAATAATGTTGATGGAGTAGATAGAAGGTTTTATTTGGCCTCCCCGTGTAAGGCAACATTGGTTTTGAAGGAAGTAAATTTTGAGCATGATGCGGAATTGTGCTATGCATGGGCTAAAAGTTGGGACAGGATAAATAAGGAGTATAAAGAAAGAAAAGTTAGAGACCCTCTAAAATCATTTCTCCAAGAAATTTGCATCCAAGGTAAACTACATCCAGCACAATCTCTCTGTGAATGCATACCTGATGATGTTTTAACAGCAATAGGAGTACCAAAAGAAGATGTGGAAAACAGATACTGGGAATATGATGAATTAGGATGTGAAAGTTATTTAGAGAATCCGAGGATATATTTGAGAAATATATACTCTAGATGTAACTTAAAGTTTGATGATTATCTCAAGGAAGAAA
>JALWJP010000030.1 GCA_026997215.1 Nanobdellati archaeon | reverse complement strand
AAATAAAAAATACCCTATTATCTTAACTATAACGCTTCTTATAAAAAAATCTACAATATCGCCTATTAAATCTACCATTTAGCCTCCTATCTTATTTTTCCCGTAGCAAGAGCGTTTGGCATTTTTATTACTATCTCTGAGGGCTCTACTCTTGCCGTCTTTCCTCTGTATTCCCCCTCAAATCCAAAGTAAAAAAACTCTCTTTTTTTAAGTCTTAACACATCTTCGGGATTTATTGCATACTCTTCCACTTCCCTTGTCATTACCCCTCCGTTTGTGTTTAGAATAGATGAATAAGTCTTTCTCTTGCCTCCGTAACTCGCAATCATCCTTGCACTCTCTTCCTCGTTTAATCTCATAATGATTTTGGTTGAGGTTAAATCCATAAGTCTTCTTGCACTGTCTTCGCCTATCTGAGCTATCATATCCGCTGGAGATTGAGTAATAAATGCAACGCTTACATTCGCTCCCCTACCTTGTGCCGGAATTGTCTCAATCCCCCTATATACCGCACTTGCCGCCTCATCTATGAATATATTTAGTCTGTGTTTATATTTCTTCCCACTGCTATATACCCTACCTATTGAAGCCTGTATCATTGACAGGGTTACTTTGTTTAATATAGGAGCACTTTCTCTGCTTAAAAGGCTTCCCGTCATCACATAAAGAATAATAGGCTCATCTCTTTCAAGCCTGTCTATAAATATATTGCTTTTAACATTTCCGATTATCTTTCCTATATTACCGCTTGTCATTATTGTAAGCGTTGTCCTTAATGTAGATGATACTTTTGAAAAATAGTCCTGTGGGGAAGAAAGGATTTTTTCTAATAGATTGATAACAAACTCTTTTTCAATTTTTAATTCTTCATCTGAAATTTCAATTCCCTCTAAATCGCTTTTTAGTGTTTTTAGCCCGTCATAATAGCAATATTTACTAATCTCCATAAAATTTAAAGGCTCGTCGTTTTTAGTAAATTTTCTTAAAAGTATCCTGCTTCTTACTATTGCCGTTGTGGTTTCTTTTGCAACATTGTAAAAGAACTCGTCTTTTGCAGGAACTCCCGCCATAATATGGTCTATAACCTCATCTATCATATAATAGTGCTGTAACGGATTGATTTTAATAGAATACTCTGGATATATGTTAGTTAAAAACATTAAATCATCCACTCTTTTGCTTTTAAGTGCTACCTGATATACCTTGCTAAAAAGGTCAATATCTCCTTTCGGGTCAATAATTACTACGCTATGCCCTCTTGGAATATCCTGTTCGACAAAATTTTCTATAAGTCTTGTTTTACCAACTCCCGGTGCTCCAAAAATAAAAATGTGATTTACCCTGTTTTTCTCCATTAATTTAATATCAACTAATTTTTCTCTTTTAATATCCTTTAATTCAAATCCTTTGCCTATAAAAGTATAATCTTTGTTTATGTTTATCTTAAATAAAGAAAAAATATTCTTACAGCAACTCATTTCTCTGCCTTTAATAAGTTAGAAACATTTGATTATAAAAATCTATTAATACTTTTTCTATTATCTGCACTTGTTCGAGTGGAATTTTTAATCCGTTCCTATAAGGCTTTAGTGTTATATTAAGTGC
>JALWJP010000029.1 GCA_026997215.1 Nanobdellati archaeon | reverse complement strand
ATGTTAATAATACGTTTACTCTCTTTTAACTCAGCTATTTTTAAAATTCTTCTTTCTGACTTATCTCTCAGAGAGCTAATACTTATTCTTAAGAAAGTGCAGGAAAAAGGTGCTAAGTATAATGATTACATAGAAGATAAAAGTGAATTTAGACTTAATTCGAATAAACTTAAACAAAGCTTAGTTATTGATTTATGTTTTACTGATATATATCAGAACATTAAGAAGAATAAGGCCAAATTAAAGTTTGATCTAAGAAATATAAAGTTCCTTTCTGATATTAGAATTCTGGAGTTTCCTACTATTGCTGAGGAAATAAAAGAAATAGTCAAAACTTTAACCTTGGAAGAAGGAATATTTTTTAATCTTGACAGGAATTCATTACTAACAGCTATGTTTGAGACAAAGAATCAATCAGATAAGTTTGCTCTATTCTGGCTATGGCTAAATGAGAACATTCTCTTCGGAAATGGTTTATTACAAACGCTACCAAGGATACTACTTTTAGAGTCTATTTTTCTCTCAGAAGACGTTGATAAGAATGAATTTTTAAGTTTCATTAATTTTTGGCAAAACATTTACTATGAATTTGCTACTCTTTTAGAGACACTTTCATCATATGAGGGGAAATTAGAACTAGAAGAAAACTTAACCATCCAAATTCCTAAAGAGACTTATACAATACTTAAAGAAGTATCTTTAGAAAAGCGTGATGGTTACTATCTTCACTTGCTAAAAATACTGGATTTAGTTGAGCGACTACCGTTAAGTTTAAATCGTTTTCTTTATTCTCATTTTAAAGAAAAGGAAGATAAAGTACTAAGGTTTGATTACTATCAACTAAGTCTTTTGATAGATAATCTAAAAGAGAAATTGCTGAATCTAGTTCATTTGGAGAATGAAAATTTTAAGTTTGCTTTACTTTTAGTTTTTTATTTTAACCTCTTACTCAAGATTTTCTCTTTTATGAAGGACGGAAAAGAATTTAAAAAAAATATAATCCTTCAAAAACCTTTTCTCGAAGGAATAAAGGAACTAATATCAATCTCTCCAGAATTTACTAACAGATTAATGGATGAAAGAAATAAAATTGAAGAGATCTTAAACTCCTTAATAAAAGAATTCAATTGGTGGATAAAGCACAGCAAACCAGAACTATCTCTAATAACATGGAGAAATCACATCAGAAATCTAAAAAAATCCGAGGAAATCTTAAATTTAGCACTTAGAATCTCTCCCCTTGCTAGAAGAGAATGGAACCTTCTATTAGGTGACTTAGAAGATCTACTTACTGCAACAAAAGAAAAAAACTACCAAAGGATAAAAGAAATTATTGAAGGACATATTAAGCCTCACTCTGAAAAATTACTTAGATTTTTAAAGCTTAATAAAGATCAAATAATGGATTCTTATATTGAAAGGATAAAAAGGTTTTTAGTTAACCGTTCTCCCATGAGGACAATATTGAATTACAATATCATTATATTACTATTTTATTTTAATCTACACCAACGAAAGACAGAATGGGAAGGGTATTTTTCAAATCTGTCTAAAGAAAGTCTTAATGTTCTCCCTCTAATACGTTCAGCCATTGAACCTGAAAGTTACA
>JALWJP010000028.1 GCA_026997215.1 Nanobdellati archaeon | reverse complement strand
GGTAATTAGATGTAAAAGGTAATAACAATAGAATTTTATTCATTTCAGAATTTTCTTCTTTTAAAAGAAGATCTTTAAGAGCATTGTCTATCTCTTTGTGATTATTTGTTTTGTTTAAGTAAATTATTCTTGCGATTTTTTCAATAATATTGCCAGGCATTTTCATTTTTATATGAGTATTGCTTTTAATTATGTTGTCATAAAATTTTATGTCATTAGTGTGCTCTACATAATGCTTTAAAGCGTATAAATATACATAGTTAGTAGGATCTTTGTATTTTAATAAAAGTTCTTTTACTAATGTTTCCCCACCTATTAACAATAAGTAAGGAATGATAAGAAGTTTCTCAATTTTATCAAATTTGCCTTCGAGCCTACAAATATCGTAAGAGCTATCTTTTACTTTAATCATGCTTACAATTTTATTTTTTAACAGATTATAAAAATCGTTGTATTGTTTAGAATCTGTTACCATGTTAATAGATTCTAACATTTGTTCTATTAGCATATAATAAGAACTTGAAAGGAATGGAGTGTAATCAAAGCTTTGAAAAGATGAGTTTTGAGAAAATTTGAGGAGATATTTATCAAAAACATCTTTGTGTGCGTATAGAATCACGATGGATTTAGATTCTAAAGCATCTATTTCTATCAATACGTTATTATGGTGTATTTTCCCTTCATTAACATAAAGGTAATAGCTTTTATCTAAAATAAAAGCATCCCTCAATTCGTCAAATTTTATGCTTTCAAAGGATAACGATAATTTAATATGTTTTTTCTTATAATTGTTGTTTTTTAAATAAATGAAGATCACAAATCCTCTGTTTAAAGAACCTGCATGTCCTTTGCCATTTTTGAAAAGAATGAAGTATGGTTTTTGTTGAAGTTCAGGAGTTAGATTAATTCCTTCTAAACTTATTCTACCTTTTTCTTTACCACATCTTCTAATTTCTAGTCTATGAGGCAGGATATGAAGATTTTCTTTCTCATTTGTAATGCAATAATCCATACAATTATAAAAAGGGTTGAAGTTATTTATATATTTTAAGGGATTTTATAATGAAATCCGAATATATCGTCTAATTTTTGTTCAATGTTTTTAGCTTTCATAATGGCTGAGGAAATAAAAACCCCTTCTGCTCCGAGATAAAGGCTTTCTTCTACATCTCGGTGATTTGTAATTCCTGCACCTACTAATAATCTTGATGTCGCACTACTAGCTCTTACTTTTTTTGCTGCCTTCTTTATACTTTGAGGATATTCTCTGCTAACTGATTTTCCGCTACCTATCAATTCTGGAGGTTCATAAGCAATATAATCGCTTCCTATCTCTGCAATTGCTGCAGATTGCTCGGGTGTGGATGCGCATGCAAGTACTTTTAAAGCATAATCTTTTGCCTTTTGAGTTAAACTTTCGAGATCATGTAAAGTTATTCTATTCTCGGAATGGTTCAAAACTACTCCTCTGGCTCCATTCATTACAAGAGCTTCAATAGGAGTTTTTCCTGTATATGGGCCGAGTTCTACATTATCTGCAGTTTGTGCAAATACATCTACGTATCTTACAAAAGTGCTTATGGATTTAAGTTCTACTAACGGAACTGCTATAATAA
>JALWJP010000027.1 GCA_026997215.1 Nanobdellati archaeon | reverse complement strand
TAGTTAAATTCCATATTTCTTTTAATATTCTTTCTTTATCGCTTCTTTGGTTCGAGAATACTACTTCAGGATAACCTCCAAGAGAAATATATTCATTAAGATATTTAAGAATAACATTCTTTTCATTCGTACTTGTGAATTCTTTTGGTAATATGTTCCGGGAAAGAAGAAATTCTTTAAAAGAAAAGGGGAATAGATAATAATTTAAACTCCTTCCCCTTAATGATGTTGCAATTTCTTTACTTAAAAGTTTAGAGTTTGATCCGGTTAAATAAACTCGGTATCCGTTATCTAATAGGTTTCTTATTGCCTTTTCCCATCCACTGATGTTTTGTATTTCATCAAAAAATAAAATTGGTTTGTTGTATCCTGTTAGTTGTATATAATAATTAACAACATCTAATATTGTTGTATAACCTTCTCCCTCAAATCTGAAATCTTCAAAGTTAATATAAGCCCTCTTATTTCTATCAACGTCTTTCAATAATTGATAAAGATAATATGTTTTACCTGCTCTTCGTGGACCTATTATGATTATGGCTCTATTAATAGATTTGTTTTTTTCTATTTTAACTTCTCTTTCTATTAAAGGAGGTATTTCTTTATCATGATAATCTTTTACAACTGACTTAATTTTGCTTACGTCCATATAAGTATTATATATAGGGAAATATTTTAAAGTTTTTTCCCTTAGTACAATACTATAGGAAAGTATTTTATAAATTTTATGTTGGCAGAATATTTGTCTATTAAAATTAGAAGGATTCGAACAACTGCAAATTATCAGTTGACACTAAAATGAATTAGGTGTTCTTCGCCTTACGGCTCGAACACCTAATGCCTTGCAAACTACGGTTTTGATAGTTATGTGTTGATGTGTTCTTCGCTTCGCTCGAGCACCTATGGGCCGGCCCGGATTCGAACCGGGGACCTCCGCCGTGTGAGGGCGGCGTCATAACCACTAGACCACCGGCCCTTTAGAAAAATTCTTTTTCAAATAAATTCATGAAATGTCGTAGCCTTTCTTCATTTCTTTTGAATTTTTTGTTTGCTATTTTTATTAAACTTTCGTAATCTCTTACAATCTCTTTGTCCTCATAAAACAAGGGTGTTGCTAAATTATCCAAACCAATGAGTTCTACCATTATTCTCGGTTTTATTTGCATTATTCCACTTCTTTTTAATCCAGCTTTATTTCTTGCTAAATCTAAAAATCTTTCGGCTGTGGGCAAATCTCTAATACCTATGTGAATAATAAATGAATCTTGCTTCAGCCAAGTAATTTTACCTTTTTCCCATTCTATTACTTGCTTAATTTCCTCTACTTTCACTGTTCTATGCCATTTTCCTAACCATTTATGTTCTTTTTTATTTTCTTTAAAGGGTACTAAATCCACGGTTATTCTACCGTAGCATGAAGATGTTGTATAAAAATCTTTATGCTTATTTATCATGTCTAAGTAAGGTATTATTGGCTGATCCACTAAATTGCGATCTTTTGCTTCTTCTAAATCTTTCAGGGCTATTGCTTTGTACTCATCAAAATCCATAATCTTTTAAAAGAATGCAATAAGTTTTAAAAGTATGCTTGAAAACTATGTTGTATTAGCAAGTTCGTATGCAGTTAATGTTATAAACTCTTTAGGGTATTTGGGTATTGTGTTCTTAATGTTTCTGGAAAGTTCCTTTTTTCCTTTTCCTTCTGAGATTGTTATGATTCCTGCAGGTTATTTGGCTCAGCAAGGTAAAATGAATCTTTTTATGGTTATTTTAGCAGGTGTGATCGGTAGTGTGCTGGGCGCTTTATTCAACTATTATTTAGGTTATAAACTTGGCAGACCTTTTCTGTATAAATGGGGTAGGTATTTGCTAATAGATAATAAGAAATTAGAGTGGATGGAGGAAAAATTTAACCTCCACGGAGAAATAATTACTTTTATTGGCAGGTTAATCCCTGGATTGCGTCAATATATTTCTTTTCCTCCAGGTATTGCTGCAATGAACAAAAAGAAATTTTTGCTTTATACTTTAGCAGGTGCAAGCATTTGGATTATTATTTTAACTTTGTTAGGATATTATATTGGTGAAAACATAGATCTTGTGAATGCTTATCTCAAAGAAATAACTTATGGTTTAATGGTTTTTGTAATTGTGTTGCTTATTATTTATTTTTTATTGAAATTAAAGGTTTTTAAAGGTTCTTCACCCAACACATAATATGGATGCTAACTCTTTATTACCCAAGCATATTGATTATCAAGCCATTGGCTTTAAATGTGGATTAGAGATACATAGGAGAATGAAGGGTAAAAAACTATTTTGTTTATGCGATGCGGAAGGAACAGAAGATGCTAAAGAAACTTCACGATTCCTACGTGAGTTAAGAATTTCTCAGTCTGAGCAAGGCAGTATAGATCAAGCAGCATTAGAAGCATTTAAAAAAAGGAAGTATTATGAGTATGTGGTTTACGATAAAGGTGTATGCTTAGTTGAGATGGATGAGCAACCACCTTACCATGCAAATCCTGATTTGGTTAAAAAGACTTTAAAATTAGCGAAGTATTTTTCTTGTTCTTTGCCAAATGAAATCATATTTATGAGAAAGATAGTGGTTGACGGCAGTAACACCTCGGGATTTCAAAGAACAGCTTTAGTTGGCATTAATGGAAAACTTAATGATCATGTAGGCATCGAAACCATTTGCTTGGAAGAAGAAAGTGCTCAAATTATTGAGAGAAGTAGCGAGAAGGATGTTTATGATTTGCGTCGGTTAGGTATAGGTTTAGTGGAAATAGCTACAACACCTACGATAAAAGACGATAAGGATGCATATGAGACCGCTAAATTATTAGGCGAAACTTTGAAGTTTACAGGATTCTTCCAGCGTGGTTTAGGTAGCATAAGACAGGACCTTAATATTTCTATTGCTCAAGGAGCAAGGGTTGAGATTAAAGGTGTGCAGGATCTTGATCTTATACCTGTTATTGTGAGGAAGGAAGTTATAAGACAGCTATCTTTGATAAAGTTTCAGGAGCTAATGAAAGGCAAAAAGTTGAGGGTAAGCAATCTTATCAATGTGAGTGAGAGATTTAAGAACTCAGAATCTAAGTTATTTAAAGGGAAAGAAGTATGGGCTTTCAGCATTGAAAATTTCCGTGGTATTTTCGGTTTAAAGATTACTCCTACTAAAACATTAGGTAACGAGATTGCAGGTTATGTTAAAGCAGTAACTAAGGCTAAAGGTTTTATACATACAGATGAAGATATTAGAAAGTACCGCATCGAGAAGGATGTTGATGATCTATTAGCATCGCAAGACCTTTATGTATTTGTAATAGGTGCTAAGGACATAGCTGATGAAGTAAGAGATGCAATAGTTGAGAGGTTAAATGTTTTAATGCAAAGAGTTCCTGAGGAGACTAGAAAAGTAGAGGAAACTGGAGATACAAGTTATTTAAGAAAGTTGCCTGGAGCAGCAAGGATGTATCCTGAAACTGACGTGCCACCTATTCCTGTAACTTCTGAATTAATGAAGGAAATTGATGAGATGAGCATGCCAACAAAAGATGAGATACTTCATTACCTTTCAGATGTAGTGGGTAATGAGGAGTTAGTTAAGCAACTTGTTAATTCAAAATATTTGGATTACTTTTTAGAGTACCGCAACGAGATTGATGTTAAAAAAGTTGTAAAACTCTTGCTTACAGAGATTAAAGGAAAAGAGAGAGAATACGGTTTCGATTTTATGAAATTATTGCCTAAATCCCATCTTTTGATTAAAGCTTATATGGAAGGGAAAATAACAAAGGAAGGTGTGAGTTTAGCGTTAAGGGACCTTAACAATGGCAATGATTTAGACGAGATATTGAAAAGGTACGAGAAGATTGAGGTTGCAAAGGTGCTTGAGGAAGTAAAAGATATGGCTTTCAAAGATGCAATGGCTTATGTAAGGCAGAAGTATGAAGGAAGGGTTGATATTGCAGAGGTGGCTAAGAAACTAACTCAGTTACAAGGAAAGAATAAGTAAAAAGGCTCCTAAGAATAATATTATGCCGCCTCCTATTACTTTTAAAATATGCGATTTTTCTTTTATTTCTTTAAAGAATAGTAAACCCCATAATATTGATATGAAAAGAGATGTTTGGGTTAAAGGAAAGCCTACTGCTAATCCTAAATTTAATATAGCATAAAAACTTGAGAAATTAGCAATATTCTATATCATTCCTGAAAGAATACCAGGTAAGACAATATGTTGCTGCACCTTTCTTCCTAATAATAGCCATATTATAAAAGTAGATAAAAATATGCCTAATGTCATCGATAGCAAGAACTCTTGAGATGAATGTTGAGAGAGTTTTAATGGGACTAAATAAACTCCGAAAACTATACCTGCTAATATTGCTAATAACAATCCTTTGATTCCTTTTGATTCCTCTGATTTTGTTCGAGAGATGATAACAACACCGCTTATAAGGAAAATAATACCAAGAGAAGCTATGTATATGTTGCTAATAGATTCTTTAAGAAGAGTAATACCTACAATAAAGGATGAGGCAGATCCTATGCTCATCCATAAAGGTGCTGCTCTTGATAATCCTCCGTATTTAACTGCTAAGATAGAAAGGATATTGCCTATGCTCCATAGCACTCCTGCTATTATTCCATAATATGAAAATATTATATGTCTCGATATAAATGCATAAATAACGCTACTTAAAAATATTGCAAAACCCATTAAAAACTGAAAGAAATAAGGATCGTAATTTTTAACCTTTTTCATCGGAACAAGGTAAGAGCCCCATCCAATTGCCGAGATCGCAACAGCTATTAAGCCCATACTTAAACTCATTTTTTATCCCTCTATCTCTTAAATGGTGAAAGAGAGAGTTCTTTTGCTAACAATCTTAAATCGACTTCTTTATACTTTTCTGATCTTCTGGAGTAAAAAGGTATCTCTACCTTTATATGGTTTGGTAGTTCTTTTATTTCAACTTGAGGATACTTCCTAAGATACTTAAGGAAGGGAGCATAAGATTCTTTCTTAGCAACCTCTAACTGCAAATATGTTAAAGGTTTGTGGTATAATAAAAACCGTATTATAAAAACTCCAATTAACCACTCCTTTTTTGTATTAATTCTTATTATTTCATCATTATACCAGTGTTGCCATTTGTATGTAGTAGGCGCTCCTACTAGGGGATAATATTCGTTATTCCTTCTAAGAATACTTTCTTTATCTCCTAAAGCCAGTAGGTTGTAGAGAGTTATTAGTTCAGGAATAAGGTTTGTTGGATCAAGATATTCCTTGTAAGATTCTTTACCTATACTTAATTCCCACCATATTGGTCTATTTTCAAATTCTTCTATAATGTGTAATCTTTCCTTCTGCACTTTAATATCGTAAGGTTGTGGAGATGGTTGAGATACTATAAATGTGTAATTATGATCTTGCCCATATTTTTGCTTTAAATTGTATTCAGCAACCTTTAACATACTCTTAATTTCTTCAAGATCTATCCTGTAACGACATTTCCATATAGATGGAGAAACCATTACCTCTTTTATTGCATTAACGATCTGTTGGAAATTCATGCGATTCCCCTTACTTGGAGCATGCTATGGCAAATCTCATCCAACTTTCTTTGTAATTTTTGCCTCCAAATGCTCTCATGATGTATTTCTTCAATTCTTCTTGTTTCTCTGGAGTGTTCCCTACCTCAGATAGAGGGTTTATATATAGCAATTCTTTTTCTGTGTACTTTTTCCCCTCTATAGTATAGATTTCGTTTGCCATCTCTTTTCACCTCCTTGTTATAAGATATTATAACGTGAAAATATTTAAAAAATTAACTACTCGAATATAGTATATTATTAGGGGCGATATAGATGAGTGATGCAGAACTTTTGTTAAAGGAGTTAGAAAGGCTATATAGGCATGTTCCTCTATTAACTCGATATTCATCCTTACAGGACGTTTATAGCAATATAAAAGAGGTTAAGGGCTTACAAATGCGCATATTATCTCATGAGTTATTTGAGCCTATTTTTGAAGGCGAGGTTGTTAATTATTTTAAAAAGGGGTTAAAAGAGGCTAAGAATAAGATGAAATATGATGGAACTCATTGGAGATTGTGTAATCATTATGCTGGCGAGGAGAAAGAAGTATTTGTTGTGCAGCCTGTTAAATATAGTGTATTCTTAGCAACTAATAGAAATGAGCGTGTTGTGAATAATAGTAAAGACCTGTTTAATCCTTTTACCTACAATGAGTTAGCAAACTCTATTGGATCTGTTTCTGCTATCATCTTAGAAGGGGAAGGTAAATTTTACACCATCATAGGAGAGAGAAGTAAAGAATTAGCCATTTATCCTGAGTTATATGGTACGCCCGCAGGGATGTGCAGTTATTGTTTGGAATTTCATGATAATATCCTCAAGGAAATAAAAGAGGAAATACAAGCGGAATTTGAAGTGAAAAAGATTAAAGGAACTTATTTAGGTAGGAGTGCAGATGATTTACACCCTGAAACTCTTTTCCTTATTCATGGAATATTAAAAAATCCAGGGAGCAACGAAATCAAAGCTAATTGGGAGTATAAAGGTAAGAATGTCAAACTAGTTGAGATAGGTAGCGAAGAGCACATGCATTGCCTTACTCAACTGATTGATGACATTCCTCGGGGTGTGGTTAAAAGGAAAGATATAGAATGGTATTGGCAAATCAATAAAACACCAAGATGGGTTCCTGCTCAATGGATAGCATCTGCTTTAACCATTGTTTATAAATCTTTCTTAAATTCTTTAAATTCTTTTTCATAATATTTTACCCGGAACTCGTATTCTTCAGGTGCGTTTTCTTTTAAATCTCCATTAACCGTGTCTGCATATACTAAAATCATTAGAAAGATGGATCTATCCTTATGCTTATCACGCCATTCTTTTAACTTATCATTCATTCTACCTTCTTTGTTTAATTTATATGATACGATTCCGTGAAGTTCTCCATGATACTTTATTAAGTATGTTATAAATTTCTTTTCTTTATTTGTCAATCCCCATAATTTATAACCCTCTTTCTCGAAATATTCAGCACTTTTTGCTTCATGTCCTGGAAAATAAGTACCTTGTGAATCCTTTACAGAAGGCGCTTCACTTATCACTTGATCAACCCACTGCTTGCCTACGTCATGATATAAAGCCGCTATTTTTAATGCCTCTTCGTAAGTTAGGGTTCCGTTTTCATCTACTTTTTGCTGTAAATAGTTGTAAAATGGGGGATTGTTTTCTTTAATCCACTCTAAAGTTGAAAATAAATTAGTTAAAACATTTTTTGTATGAGTATAAACATCCTCATTGTTATGCCATGGATTGTTTTCTACTTTTTCTTTTAAAGGCTTTAAAACTTCCAAATCAGGGTAAATCACTCCATTTTCTATTCGGATTTGAGAGGCAGTGTATTTTTCCATACTTCTTTTCACCCATTGATTTTTAATTTTTTTAATGATCATGAGTGCTAATACTACAATGTAATAATATATAATAC
>JALWJP010000026.1 GCA_026997215.1 Nanobdellati archaeon | reverse complement strand
CTTATATTTTTTAGCATACCAGTAATTTAAAAGTAAAGTGAATATATGCCCTAAATGAAGGGGTCCGGAAGGAGATGGTTCCATTCGTGTTATCACTTTACCTTCTTTTGCATTCGGCAGAGGTTTTAATTTATTCACTAAATACTCTATGTCGTAAAGTTTTTCCTTTTCTTCTTTATTCTTCTTCACATCAACGTACAAAGAAACCTTACCTTCGTTAACCTCTTTTACTACATCCTCCACAATTTTTTTCACAAGAGGTATTTGTTCTTTAGAAATTTGAGACCTAATTCTTTTCATGACCATACCAAAAACCGCAGAACTCACAGCCTTGCCATATTTAGCCTTATTTTTTGATGCTTCTTCTAACGCTATTGCCTTTATATCCATAAAATTAAGCCTTTAACAAACCTTTAAAAATTTGTTGATGGAATTGTAGCACTAATCTCCACAAAGTCCTGATTTTCATCAATTAATTTGAGTATAACATCATAAGATAAACAAAGAGAAGGTTGAACACTTATAATAATAGAGTTATCTTTTGCATACACATAACCATCACCGCTCTCGCAACTTTCATTATCTAATAATATTCTAATTTTGTTGCCTTGCAAAGCCACATCATAAACTTTATTATACACCTCATTAATAACATCTGAAACATTTAAAGGTTGTAAAGAATCTTTTGTTCCAATTCGAGTAACATTTATTCTCAAAACTTTGTTTTCTAAAATATAATAATTTCCTACTTGTGATAAATTAATATCCTTGTATTCTTTAGCATCCCCTAAACCCTTAAAATGAAACGATGGGTTGTGATCAAAAGCCCACAATAACATATTGTTCTTTATTTTAATATTACCTTTTTCAAAAGCGCATCTTATCTCCTTCTCACTTCCAGGAGCATAATTCCATACCTCTATTATGGAATTATGTAGATAGGACAAACAATTAAAAGAATGATATAATTTAGATTCCTCGTATTTTTCTTTCAGTGGTGGTGTTAAAGCATTAATCACAATTATTAGCATGGCTCCTATAATAGCCACGTACAAAGCCCCTGATAAAAGAGGAGATTCACCTTTATTCATTATCTCACTGCTCTTTCTTATAAATAACATATTGATTATAAGAGTATAAGGAAAGAAATACATCTAAAAGTTTAAACCTTAAATTTTTCAATATCTCATCCAATATCTCTTTTTTAAACCTAAATTCCTCGTAATTATTAGTATATTTCATTACCACTAATTCAATCTCTTTTTTTATATACTTTTGAATATCTAGAGGGTAAAGATTTGAAGCATATAATAAAGAAGGTTCACCTCCATTTAGAAGACCACTTAACCTAAAAAACTGCTTCTCGCTTTCATTTACATGAAGCATTACAGCACTTTTCACATTTAAAAAAGCACTTGCATGTTTCTTACTTAACTTAAGCAAATCAAAAAACTCCCAACCTATAGAAAGAAGAAGAGAAGGAACTTTTACTTCTCCTTCAACATTTATATTTTTATTAACGTACTTGCCATTAACCTTTACTAAACCACTTTCTACTATTGCTAATGCTTTTGTTTCGTTGATATTATATTTCTTCTGCAAATATTCTTTTAACATCATATTAATAT
>JALWJP010000025.1 GCA_026997215.1 Nanobdellati archaeon | reverse complement strand
CTCTCAAGCTGTAAAGTTAATTCAAGATTGTAATGCTGAATTGTTTGGAACACTTAACATACTTTTGGGAGAAACTTACTCTGTAATAGTAAGAAGATGTAAAGAGAGAAAGTATGATTGTTCAAAAGCTGTGGAAACTTTAAGAGATTTTGAGCAAGATTTAGAAATTGTTAAAGTAAGCTTGGAAGGTTACCACGATAGAATTGTGGAATGCTTAAAGCTAAATCCTAACCTTAATTACAACGACTGGTTGCTTTGTTTATACGCTGTTGAAAACGGAGTTGAAGTTCTTACACTTGATAGAAGATTAAAAGAAGCCTTACAGGATAGGAAAAATTAACTACTTTTCCTGTTAAAATTCCCAAACATATTTATTAGTATGGAGGGATATATAACGGAAAGTGTAAAACAATTTGTTGAAGTAATAAGGGGAGAATGGAAAGTTTTAATAATACCTGCAATTTTGGCAACTTATGCTGTTTTCGTTATTCAATCAGATGGCAAAAGATTCTACGATGTATTTGGAAGGTATATTTTATTGCTTTTCATAGGTGGTGTATGGATAGGACTAAATCTTGTGGAAATTAATTTACTCACGGGAGCTTTAATCTCCTTAGTTTGTTCTATACCGGGAGCTTTAATATTTTTCAGCTATGAAATTAAAGCCTTTCTTCTTATTGTAAGTATGAGCACGATATCCATGTTTATGTCTTTTGCTTACGGAACTTGGTTAAAAGAAGCAGAAGGAGAAGAACTGATTTATTACCTTATAGGTCAAGCTCTGTTTTTAGGATTGCTCTTTTACAAGATTCGTAAAGATGAAGAGGAGGAGGAAAAGAAAAGACAAAGAATAGAAAGATACACGAGAGTTTTAACGAGTTCTTATGAAAGTCCCTTGATACTTCCCCCATCGGTAAGAGTTGTAAAGAAGTATTCCGAGGAAGAAAGACAGAAAGAACTTTATGAACTAATAATGCAAGATATTATTGATAGAAAAGTGGACGAAGAAACCTTCAATGCTATAGAACAAATCAAGGACCAAAGGCTCAAAGAAAAACTCCTCAAAGAAGCTTACGAAGTAAAGATAGAAATGGAAAAAGAAAAAGCTTATAGGGAAGGGGAATTTGAAGGGTATATGGATGGATACAGTGATGGTTATAGTAGTGGTTTTGGTAGTGGATACGCAGCTGGTTCAGACCCTTAATGCAAAAACTGCAAAAAGTAACAACATGACATTTTTTGCACTTACCAAGTTTTCTAACTATGGCTATCTTTTATAAACTTTTTAAAGACTTTGGATTGAACTTCATTTTCTTGTCCTACTTAATCAATCCAAAGAGCTTAAGCAACCATTCTAAAGTTCCCTTATTTGTAAAGAGTATTAAAGCTATCACCAAAATAAACCATATCCGTATTTTGAGGTCCAAGGTTTTCTCTAAGTTCGTTATCTTTTCCTCTAAGCGTTTTGTTTCACTTTCAATTTTTTCCTCAAGTCTTTTTATTTCCGAGTAGAATTCTCCTTTTGTGAGTAATTCATCTCTTAATTCCTCTTTTAAAGAAAGTTTTATTTCTTGTTTTTGTTCTTCTACGTATTCATTAATAATCTGTGTAATCTTTTCTGCCTTTTCTTTTCCCAAACTCTCTTCTAACTCTTTGTATATC
>JALWJP010000024.1 GCA_026997215.1 Nanobdellati archaeon | reverse complement strand
GCCTTTGATAATTTGAAAAGTGAGGTGGGTTTCCCTCTTGACGGTGCTAAGGTGGAAAACATGCTGAAAGATGACAAACCTGTTCCTTTTCTTGACCAGATAGCTTATAGATTTTCAAAGATCCAGGATAACCTCGGGAAGTTAATAAGAAGGTGAGAATGAGGAATTTTAGAGAGCTAAGGAACCCTATAATTCATGAGTACGAAAGTCAAACGGAGAAGATAGCAGAAACAATAAACAGAATTTACAACGAATTAAGTTATCTGGAGAGGTTATTAGATAAGTTGAAGATAAAGTAATGATAGAAACAATAGAGGATCTAAGGAATTTCATAAAAGACTTCTTCAAAGAAAGGAATATAAAGGTAAAGGTGATACTTTGCGGGTCAAGAGCGAGGAACACTCATGTATCTTTTTCTGATATAGATATAGCCCTTGTCTCTGATGAAGATTTGTCGGAACATCTAACACAATTGAGGGAAACTATAGAAGAGTCCAATTTGCCCCAAGAGGTTGATATGGTTGAGTTATCAAAGGTTTCTCCATCGTTAAGGGAAGAGATATTGAAGGAGGGAAAGATCTGGATAGATTTAGAAAGCTGAAAAATGATTTTGGGAGAGCTATTAAAAGACTTGAGGAAGCTGTGAATAAGGCTATGGACAGCAAAGACACAGAAGATTATACATTTTACCGGGATTCTGCTATTCATAGATTTAAAGTTGCCTTTGAACTTATGTGGAAAACCGCTAAACTTTTTCTTGAAAAGGAAGGTATAATCCGCAGAAGTCCGAGAACATGTATAAGGGAGTTATTCTCCGCAGGTTTTCTACAGGAAAAAGAAGCACGGGAACTCTTAAAAATGATTGACTACAGAAACATGACCGTTAATACCTATAACGAGCAAACGGCTGAGGAGATTTTTGGGAAGCTGCCGCTGTATGTTGATCTGTTCAAAAACACCTTTGTGAAATTAAAGAACTGATGATAGGAAGTGAGGTGTTAGGAAAACTAAGGGACAGGTTAGAAGGTGATGTACACTTTAAAGATCTTATAAAAGGTAGCACAACTTTTTTCGTCATAAGAATCCTCGGATTAGCAGTAGCCTATGCTTTTACTCTACTCGTTACAAGAAAACTTGGAGCCTCTGCTTGGGGAATATTTACCATTTGTTTTACAGTACTTCAAATAGTGTCAGTGGTGGGAAGATTGGGGCTTGATACTGCACTGCTTAGATTTATAGCTCAGTATAACGCTCAGGGTAAAGGGGAAACAGCAAAGCATATATATTTAAAATCAATAAGTTTAGTTATTCCTTTTTCCCTACTTCTTTCAGGGGGAGTGTATTTATTAGCTCCTGTACTTGCGGAAGAGGTTTTTAAAAAAGAACATTTAACTCCTTATATTAAATTAATAGCTTTTGCTGTTTTTCATTTTACTCCCTGTTTTATGTGAGATTATCGCTTTGATAGCTGATCAGGAAGAAAGAAACATCTTTCTTCCTGAAACGGTATAACTATCTAACAGCCATCGTTATGCCTCTGATTTAAGCTTTACCAATGACTGACCACCCATTTCTGCGGGTTTTTCTACATCCATTAAATATAACATAGTCGGTGTGACATCAGACAAAACGACAACTGGCGCAAGCTCGGCTTCTCTACCCACATAAATAAA
>JALWJP010000023.1 GCA_026997215.1 Nanobdellati archaeon | reverse complement strand
GGATACAACTAAGTGAATATCCTCTCCATAAAGATATTCTTTATCAAAAAGGAGATGAAATAAAAAGCATAGAAAATTTGACTGAAGATGAAGCTAAAAGCTTAATACATAAATTAGTAAACCATTTAGAGGACTGCTATGCGAGCAAAAGATTACTCTGAAAAAGAAATGCGAAGGATTCTTTTAAAAAGGGCTGTTTCTGAAAAAGAAAAACACCGTATAAGAAAGTATTTTCAAAGAAGATCTGTTCCAGAAGAATACCTGGAGTTGTTAAGTCCTTTAGAAAGAGAATGGTTTAAGACAAGGAAATTTAAAATAACTAAAAGGTCTAAAATACACCCTATTGAAGATATTTTAGAAAATAATGCTCCTTTAGAAAAACACTTAAAAAAGAACGATGTGAGAATAATAAGAAGAGTTTGGTTAAAAGACAAAGCATACCTGCCTGCTTTGTTCCTTTATTCTTATCATCCTTGGATATTTCACCCAGCTACAGAGACGGTTCCTGCTAAGTTATTTAATAAACTTATAGCCCCCTATGCCGGATTTTATCCAGAAAAAGGAGACTTTGTAGAAGTCGAATATATGCCGTTATTTATGAACAGATTTATAAACCCAGTATACAGATGCAAAGTACGTTTTAATTTGTTAATAGAAAAATCTAAAGAATTTTTGCTTAGCTTAGAAGAGCCTTTTATAAATAGCTTAGTATTGATAGCAGAGAAATATTTAAGAAGATATAAAGTTGCAATCCCCTTTAAAGAAGAAAATTGTAAATGCGTGTATGACACTGAAATTATAAATGAGTTTCAACAGTTAATAAAAGAAAACAGAAAACGTAAAAAAGAAAAGAAAAACCAAAATAAATAAAACAATAAACACCGTTATTTAACTCTGCAGGAGGTTGTATGCGGAAACTGGTTATTTCTATTATGGCATTCTTAATGCTTATTCTAAATTCCCTTGCTATGTCGCAAGAAGAAGCTAAACAAAGAATATACTTTGCACTACTAGTAATAGATTTCGACGACGTAGTGCAAAACATTTGCGAACATAGCGAAGAATACATATGCAATGTATTAACTGACAAAAGAATAAATTCTTATTTAAGAAGATACTGGCGCCCAGCAATGTATTCTATTGCACAGCAAGAATCAAGATTTATAGCTCGTATAGGCAAATATGACAAGAACGATGTTTCTCATTTCCAGATAAACATGCGTTACTGGGGACCTTTAAATATTTACAAAAAGTTTGTTATACTTTGCCGTAAGTTTCCAGTTTATATGTTTAATATCATCTCAATATTCATATGGCTTGATTTCAAAAAGTTCCATTCACTCACCTTTAAAAATAGATTGAAAATAACCAAAAAAATTACCAGCTAACAATTTTCTCAATTTAAACTCAAATTTATTCATTTCAAATTTTTATTTATAAATCTATACTTCAAATAATATTTTCTAAATCAGCAAAATCAAGCTCTTCTAACCTAGATTTATGATATTTAATTGGTAATAAATCAATAGCCCAATTGTTTAATTTGTAAATCTTAGCCAAAGTTTTTCTTTTAAAAGCGGAAACTTTATCTAGCCAATTCAACATTTTATCAAAATCTATATTTGGAAATTCACTTTTTCTTTCAAATACTACCAAACTACTATAAACCTTTGGTGGAGGGTTAAATGCTTTGGGAGGAAC
>JALWJP010000022.1 GCA_026997215.1 Nanobdellati archaeon | reverse complement strand
CTCCAATCCTAATTTTATTAACCTTTCTTTTATTTGTTTTTCGTTAATTTTTAAACCAGAAAGTATCTCCGCTAACACTTCTTCTGCACTTTTTACCTTTTGCATTTCTAATCTGGCGATTTTTTGCCAATTTCTCTCAAGAATTCCTTTAATCCACATATCTAACTCGTTAAGAAGAAATTCTATATCATAAGAGATATCTTCTTTAGCTTCATCTATACCTTCTCCTTTTTCATTTGTTTTACCAGAAGCATCTATTACTAATATTAATGCATCTGCTTGTCTTAAATCATCTAAAAACTTATTACCTAATCCTTTACCTTCGTGTGCTCCCGGTACTAATCCCGCCACATCTATGATTTCTACAGGTACAAACCTATAACCTTTAAGATAATAGCCATGCCGGGGATTTGGCTCTTTACTGAATTCTAATGCCACTTCTTTAACTTTAACATACCCTATACCTACATTAGGTTCAATAGTGGTGAAAGGATAATCTGCTATATCTACTTCTGCTAAAGTCATTGCTTTAAATAAAGAACTTTTACCTACTGAAGGTTTACCTACTAAACCTATTTTCATAAAGATGCATAAGACATCAAATTTTTTAAAAAGTTAGTGATGTTTCTTCTAAAAAATCTAAAAGCATGTCTTTGTTTAATACTTCTGGATGAAACGCTATTCCATAATGTTCACGTCCTTTGACTTTAAATATTTCTATGCATTTATGTTTAGCCAATACCTCTATTTTTTCATTTTCCTTTACACTATATTGGTGTAAATTATAAACTTTTATTCTCTTATTATTTATTTCCACTTCTTTAACTCCTATGCTTAAGCACTTCTTAAGTTTTATATTGTGACTTGCTGCTAGAACTTGCATTCCTGCGCATATTCCTAATAATTTTCCAGGAAATTCTTTTATTTTTTTACTCCACTTACTTATATGCTTTTTATATTCCATGTCTTGAATGGAAGTTCCAGTTATTATGACATACTTGAAAGATGATAAATCTTGTGGAGGATCGAATATGCTTGTTATCTTTATATGAAAAATTCTCTTTTTAATTGTATCTATAACTGGTTTTACAAATTCTTCATCGTGTAGTTTTTCTTTATTTGTTTTAATTATTAAGAGTCTATTATCTTCCATACAAAATGGAAGTTTATCATTTTTAAATTATTTAACTTAACAAAGATGGCGCTACTTCTATTATGCCTGCAATTAGTATTACTCCTATGCCCATAAGGAATACTTTTAAAGAGTCTTTTAAAATAAAAGTAGACCCTTTTATTACTCCAAAGGATAATATTCCTCCTGCAATACCTGCTAAAAAATAACCTATCATCTCTGGGATTCCATGCAAGGATATCGATAGAAAAGTACTAACATATGCTGTTAATGGATGTGTTCCTGCTTTAGCAAATTCTAAAGTATAATGGCCTATGAATACTCCTATAACTGAGGAGTTCCACGCGATTAAAAATGACGCTCCCGTTCCAAAGAAAAAACTCATTACAAATGCAATGAATGCAACCTTTATATTGTTAATAACTATATCAAAAAAAGTTTTGTGAATGTTAGTGGCATATCCTGTTAAATTTTCATTTCTTATATTTTCAATCGTTTTTATTTGCTCCTTAAATAAATTGTATGCAGCCTCGTTACCTATTAAATAATATGCTGTACTTGTTGCCAAAAGGATACCTA
>JALWJP010000021.1 GCA_026997215.1 Nanobdellati archaeon | reverse complement strand
AAAGTTTTAAAGGAATTAAAAAATGGAAATATTGAAGTGTCTTGAAAAGTGTGAAGTTGTTAAAGACTACGAAGTTTTAAGCTTTAAAACTTTTTACGACGGATTTTATATAAAAATTAAGGTGTTTTTAAGTGATGGTTCTATTTTATATGTTCGGGAGTATGTTGATAGCAATGAAAGAAACTATTCCTATCATTGGCAAAATGAAAAAGGAGAACTTATTATTAGATGGAATAATGCTCCTCACCATAAAGGGATAAAAACTTATCCGCATCACAAGCATATTGCTGAGAAAGTTTTGGAAAGTTTTGAAATAACCTGTGAGAAGATTTTAGAAGTTATAGAATTGGAGATTAAAAAGCAAAATCCCCAGAATAAAGAGCTTTAAAGGGAAAGTGTTTTTCATTTACCTTTATTGGTTTTTAGAATTTTGTTAACCCAAATGGAGATTAGTGCCATTCCTAACAAAGAAAGTGTTGCTATAAGAGCCATAAAGATTAGGAAGTTTGATGTTTTCATTCCTCCCCTCCTAATTGATACAATATAGCTCCAATTCCGACATTAACTAAGCCAAATATTAGTAACCATAATAAGGTTTGATAGGGAATATCTTTTGATATCCTCAAGACGAAAGCCGATACCATTAAACCAACTCCAAAGTTTCTTAAGGTTTCTCCCCAAAATTTGAGCATTAGTTTTATACCTCCCAGGAAAGGTTTGGAATTTTGTAAAAAATACAATCGGTGTTTTATATTAAACGCTTATGGTAGCGGAGGAAGAAAATATTTTAAAGGTTAGGTTGGTTATTCCTATATGTGATAGGGTATTTGGTGGATTCTATTGTAGAGATGCTTTCTATCACGATGAAAGAATGAATTTGTTGAAAAATGCTTTTACTATCCCTTTTAAAAATATAAGAACTGAAGATGAAAATAGCGAAATTAGAATTTCTTATCCTGATTTAGTAATTACTTCCAATAACTTTATAGCATTTGAACCATTTCAATATGTAGATGATGATATATTAATTTCTTTTAATAGAGTCTTAGGTAATGAAGAAGTAGGTTTAGCTAAAGTATTGTTAAAAAGTTTCTTAGAGAAAATAAGCTTGCCTAGCGATTTACAATCTATTGATTTAGTAATAGGTATAGATTCTTTTCTTCCTAATCCTTATGATGGTATCCCCGCAAATGTATTCCATTTTAGATTTGAAAATAATAAGTGGAATAATCGGACATATATATGGGAATGTTGGTATGAATGCGATAAAAAATGTTTCAAAAAACAAGAAACACGCAGAAAGGTAAACATAAAGCAAAAAAATGTAATTCTTTTGAGTTGTGGAGATATATTAAAAACTTGTTATAACACCCAAGAATCCCTAGGAATAGAAAATAATAATACTGGCATAATTATAGTGGATTTGGCACATATGAATTTTCGTGAACAAGATTTAAAAAGAGGTTATGGAGAGACAAATCTTCAAAACCTTACACAAAAAAATTATCTAATATTAACTACTCAAATTTCACGTCACAAGTTGCTAACTAGAAAAGGAGATTGGTTTAGTAAAACTAATAATAAATACTTTTACAAGTTAGTGTGGGAACCTAAAGTTGCTAATATATCTACTCAAGAAATTATAGCTTTAGATAAACAATCTACTGATTATGAAATAATAGAAGATTGGAAAAACCCTGAAGATTTTGAAGA
>JALWJP010000020.1:2399-7911 GCA_026997215.1 Nanobdellati archaeon | reverse complement strand
CAACTATATAATCTTAATACTTTTTTTAAGTAGTTATTTTAACAGTAAGCGGTTTATTAATAACTTTTTAAGAGCATATGCAAATTTAATGCTGATGTAAAAAGCAGCTATTAATACTATTGCTAAGATAACTAAGTATCCTACGATCTTCATTTCAGTTATTGCTTTCCTTTTCATTGCTCACACACCTTTGCACACATACTTCATAGTCTTGTGATTTTATAGAACACGATTGAACACACTCCATGTAATTAGAAGAAGTCTGAGGTTTAGCTTCAGAAACTTCTTTTCCCTCACCTGAATAATAATACATCATATAAGCAAGGATTCCTACAATTAGTATGCCGAGAATTATTAAAAAAAGTATGTTAATGAAAGAAGCACCTTTTTTTCTTTTTCTTACGAAGATTAAAGAAGGTAGTAAAGGTAGATTATCTTTTATCTCGGATGCCTCATATTTTTCCTTTCCTAACTTAATTAAACCTTCTTTGACTCCATAACTTATAATATATGCAAGAATTATTAATAAAAGCACACTCCCTATTATCCAAATAGCCGTAGAATATCCTTTCATGGCATGGTCACCGTAGATGCTGATTTGAAAAGAGGTTGAGCCATTTCTAAAGCTCCGTTTTTCCAATAAATGAAAAGTGCTGCAATAATGATTAATGCTAGTACTCCTAACAAAATATAAAGTAAGACATTGATGCTTAGTTCAGCCATAACTTATTTATAGTGCTTACAGCCTATATATATTTATGAATCTTATATACTTTTTTAGAAATATAGTATTTGTAGTTCTTCTTTTACTACTTCTTTTATATGTGGTTATGAAGGTGTTGTTATGAAAAAAAGAAGGGGAACTGCTATAGAGAATATGGGCTTCTATATTATTGCAGTGATATTAGCTATCTTGGGGATCATAATTTTAATATATGTCGGTGGGAAATTTACTCACAAGATTGTAGAAGAAGGGGAGAAATTTTTAAATGTGTTCTCATAATATTCTTATAGGGCGATGATTATAAGACCGTCACATGATTTGTGATTATGTGAACACCCTATGAGCCCATTCTTTTAAAATCTTTTCGGTATTATTATTTCTATCATGAATGAGGAAAGATTAGGTATTTATGTGATTAAAGAGCATGAAGCTAAGCAAATAGTTTATCCAGAAAAAGGATTTAGGATAGCGTGGGAAGTGTATGGGGAAAAGCCTGGAAGTTACGAGACAGACGAAGGGATAATAAGAGGTATGAGTGGGCTTCTTGTCACCTGGTTAACCTCTCAGGCGTATAATAAGATAAAGGTTTATTTTTGTGGGGGTTCTAAATTAGAAGGGAAGGTGAAAAGCCAGATACAAAAAGAAAATGCAGAGGAATCTTTAAGATATTTGGGTTTACAGTCTATTTATGAGGAAGTTAGAACCTATCCTGTTACGTGTCTTGACGGGAAGAATACAGAGGAAGGTGTTATTTTGCTAAAAGAAGAGTTGGATAAAAATGGAATTATCAATGTTCCTAGAATAGATGTTTATCTTATCACTTCTCCTTATCATTTACCCAGAAGTTTTAGATTAATGAAAAAATACATGGAAGATTATTTTAAAGGAGTGGTTGCTTTAGTTAATGCTCATAATTTTTTACAACGTTTTTTAGAAGATTTTGGGAAAACAGATAATGTTATTTATGAAGCTATTAAAGAAGATAAAAGACGGATTAATATACAAAGATTGAAGTATTATGCCTATAATTTGCTTACTCTTCCTTTACAGTTGATGGGTAGGTGATATCTTTTTTACTTCTTACGTTATACAAAGATTTTTAAATTTACTTTACTCATTTTAGAATGGGCCCGTAGCTCAGCTTGGTTAGAGCGGCAGGCTTCTAACCTGCAGGTCGTGGGTTCAAATCCCACCGGGCTCGTAGCGGGAAATCCTTCCCTGCACCCTGGAGCCACCATCGTGCCTTCGGCACGAGGTGACTATGTTTGCTTCGCTCACATTAGGTGTTCGAGCGATAGCGGAGAACACCTACATTCATTATAGTGTCAACCGATAATTTGCGGTTGAATCAAACGAGCAGCGTTTGCTTTGCTAAAGGTTCACCAAAGAGCGGATTCACGCGAAGCGTGAATCCACTATGTTTGAGATCTTTTTTCTGGGAGTGCATAACTTTATAGTAGTTCTTTATGATCATCAACAAGATAATTACTATTAAAATAAATTTTAATAATTAAAAAATTTTTTAATAATTTATTTATAAAGATGTTGAGATCTCATGAGCAATATGTGCGGTATAATTGGTGTAGTTAGGTTTAAAGAAGAGGTTGAAGTTAAAGAAGTTATAGATATGCTCAAAAGATTAGAATATAGAGGATACGATTCTTGGGGGGTGGGCTTTCTCACTAATAACAAATTAGTTGTTGAGAAAAGAGTGGGAAGGATAGGTAATGTTGCTTATCCGCAACATACAAAAGCTAAAGCAGTTATCGCCCATACACGATGGGCGACACATGGCACAGTAGATGAGAAAAATGCCCACCCTCATCTTTCTTTTGATGCATCTTTAGCTTTAGTTCATAATGGTATTATAGAGAACTACACCTCTCTTCGTGATTTGTTGAGAGAAAAGGGTTATGAGTTTTATACAGAAACAGATTCTGAAGTAGCGGCAAATCTTTTACATTATCTGCTTAATAATTACGAGGATGCTACTGCTTTAAGTCTTTTTAATAAAAAAGTAAAAGGGAGTTTCGCTATAGTTGCTTTATTTAGAGGAAAGGTGTATGCTTTGGTTAGAGGATCTCCTTTACTTGTTGGTGTTAATAAAGAAGAAATTTATTTTGCTTCTGACGCCAAGGCTTTTGTTGATAAAGTAGAAAGAGTAGGATACTTTAATGATGAAGAAGGAGCAATTGTTGATTTAAGTGCTAATGCGCTTACATTTTTAGATTTAAATAAGGGAAGCAAAATAGAGAAATCATTAGAGCCAATAAAAAAAGAACTCTATGACACTTACGAGCCTTTGAATGGTTATCCTCACTATACTATTAAAGAAATAGAAGAACAACCTCTTAAGATTAATGAAGTTTTTGCGTATAATGAAACTGCGTTAGAAAAACTAGCTGAGGATGTTAATAATGCTTATGGTGTGTTTTTTGTGGCTTCTGGTAGCTCTTATAATGCCGCTTTAGCATCCAGTTATCTTTTCTCTAAACATGCTCATAAGCACGTGAATGTTGTGGATGCTGCCGAATTTGAGTATTATAAGCATTTTATTACTCCTAAAACTCTAGTTATTGCGATATCTCAATCAGGAGAAACTGCAGATGTTATAGAAGCAGTGAAAACTGCTAAAAAGAAAGGAGCAAAGATTGTGAGCATAGTTAATGTTTATGGCTCAACATTAATGAGATTATCGAATTATTCGATTTTAATGCATGTGGGTAGTGAAATAAGCGTGGTTGCAACAAAAAGTTATATTGCCCAGCTTTTACTTCTCATCACTCTTATATTTAAAACTATGGCTTTAGATTTTAATGGAGAGATTAGGAAGGTATCTAACTTAATGAAAGAGATGGTTGAGGACAAGGAATTTAAGGAAAGTATTAGGAATTTAGCTAAAGAATTGAAAAGTAAAGAGCATCTATACATAATAGGTAGGGGAGTAAATTATGCTACTGCTTTAGAAGGGGCATTAAAAATTAAAGAGATTAGCTATATACATGCTGAAGCTTTTGCGGGGGGTGCTTTGAAACATGGATCCATTGCTTTAATAGATAATAATACAGATGTTATTGTTATTGCTAGTGAGGATGAGACCTTTGATGAAATAATAAGCAATGCTTTAGAGGTTAAGGCAAGGGGTGCACGCGTAATAGGTATTAGTTCTAAGCATCATGAGGTTTTTGATGTTCATATTGCCGTTCCTAAAGTAAACGTTTTACAACCTTTGATTAATATTGTTCCCTTACAACTTCTTGCTTATTACTTGGCGTTAGAGAGAGGAGCAGATCCGGATAAACCAAGGAATCTTGCTAAGAGCGTAACTGTGAAATAAGTGGTGAGATTATGGAAGTTAAGAGGGTTTATCTATGCGAAGTATGCGGAAATATGGTGGAAATGTTAATAGAAGGAAAAGGCGAATTGATATGCTGTAATCAACCTATGAAGGAAGTAGAGGAAAAGCATGAAGATGCAGGTATGGAGAAACATGTACCTGTTATAGAAAGAACAGAAAATGGCATTAAAGTTAAAGTAGGAAGCATCGAGCACCCTATGGAATCTACTCATTACATAGAATGGATAGAGGTAATATCAGGAGAGCAAATTTGTAAAAAATTTCTTAAACCTGGAGAGAAACCTGAGGCTGAGTTTAATATAGATGCTCAAGAGTTGATAGTAAGAGCATATTGTAATATTCATGGATTGTGGAGCATCAAACTATAAATTTATTTATAGTTTAAGTGAATATAATAATTATGGTAAAGGTTGTTTTATTAGCAGGAGGTAAAGGAACCAGGTTAAGACCTTATACTTATTTAATGCCTAAACCTCTCTTACCTATTAATCAAAAGCCAATTATGGAGCATATTATAGAGAATCTAAAAGATTCTGGATTTAAGGACATTATTATAACTGTTGGATATTTAGGATATCAAATAAAAAATTATTTTGGTGATGGAAGTAAGTGGGGAGTTAACATAGAATATGCTGAAGAAAATAAACCTCTTGGAAATGCAGGTTCTTTATTTCCTATTAAAGATAAATTGAAAGATGATGATTTTCTCGTGGTTGCAGGAGATAACTTATCCAACTTAGATTATAAGCGCTTTTATGAATACCATAAAGAAAAAGATGCAGATGCGACTATAGCTTTGATAGAAATAGAGACCAAAATAGAGTTTGGATTGGCTGAGCTAGATGAAGAAACTAATGTGATTAAAGGCTTTGTTGAGAAGCCTACTCTTAAGCATTTTGCAGCAACCATGATTTATGCTTTTAAACCTTCTGTTTTAGATTATATCTACGAGGGTGCAGATTTTGGAAAAAATGTATTTCCTTCTATGCTAAAAGATGGGAAAAAGATTTATGGTTATGTGCATGATGATTTTTGGATGGATGTTGGAAGAGTAAGCGATTATGAGAGATTAATAAAAGGCTAAAAGATGTCTTTTTCTCCCACAATTATGAAATCTCCTATGGATTTTACTGCAGAAAACGGAATTAATATTCTTCCTGATTCATCTGTTTGTAAGTTCAATTCACTAGCAGCTTTTGTTGGTTCTACCAGCACAAGGTTTAGCAATTCTCCTGTTTCTGCGATAAAGGAGATATCTCCTACTTTTCCGAAACTTCTTCCTGTTTCATCGCTTATAACTAATTTTCCTATCATTTCTTTGCCTTTGGCTCTGCCTTCTCTCATGATTAACACCTTATAGAATTCGCTAATATATTAATAATACAAAATCTTTTAAAAATTATAATTCTCTCGTTTATTAGGGATGATTA
>JALWJP010000020.1:0-2389 GCA_026997215.1 Nanobdellati archaeon | reverse complement strand
GCCTTGTCTGATAAGTGATGTAAGATGGGCGGTATGACCTTCTTGTTTTTTCTGATTTCTTTATCTTTTTATGCTTTATTGTTTGTTGGTATTTATAAAACTTATCAAAATAAAAAAATTACGCCTTTTTTAATAGGTTTGGTATTTTCAGTTATAGTAGGCCTTTCTTTAAAATATAGTTTACAAATACCTCGACCATCATATGAGCATTTAGGGTTAAGTAAGTGGGATAATTATGGATTTCCAAGTATGCACTCTTTACTTTCTTTTTATGCAGGTTCTTATTTGGGTTTATGGGGCGTTTTGTGGGCAGGACTTATTGCTTTAAGCAGGGTCGTGCTAAAAGTGCATAATGTATTGGATGTGATCGTTGGATCTTTATTAGGATTGTTTCTTTTTTATGCTTTTTCAAACTCAACTTTTGAGAGCATTAACAAAAGAGAAGTTGTTAGAAAGATCATACATTTCGTTGTGGCTTTTTCTCTTTTTTTGGGTATTTATTTTTTATCTCTTTTTGAGTTTGTTGTGTTTGCAATCTCATTGTTTTTCCTCTATGCTTTTGCATTGTATTTACCTACAAGAAGGCTTTATGAGTATGTTAAAAGAAAAGAAAAGGATTTAGGAGCAGTTTATCTCATAAGCGGCATTCTCTTTGCGTATTTGTTATTTGGAAGAGATGTTGCTTTAATTGTGAGTATTGTTATGGCCGTAGGAGATAGTTTATCACCTTTGATTAGCATGTTATTAAAATCATCTGAAAAGAAAAGATGCTGGAAATCTAGTATGTTATCAAGTTTGCTGGTTTTTTCTGCACTTTCTTATTTATATGATCCTTTTGTTGCTTTGTTTGCTTCCTTTACTTTTGGTGTGATAGATTATTTTAATAAAAAATTAGAGGATAATATTTTGATACCGCTAATGGTAGGGATTATAATGGTGTTGATAATATGAAGGCTTTAGCACTGGTTTCTGGGGAGTTTGATTCTCCTGTGGCTGCTTATATTTTGGCTGAAAAAGGAATGAAAATAGACTTTATACATTTCGATCCTTATCCTTATAGCGATGGTTCTTTACTTAAAAAAACAGTGCTTATATTTAATATCTTTAAGGAAAAGAGCCTTGCAGACAAACTTTATGTAGTACCTCAAAAAGAAGTCTTAGATGAGCTCAATACCAAGATAAATAAAAAATATCTTATAATTGTATGGAGAAGAGTGATGATGAGGTATGCTTCTTCTTTTCAGGATTACGATTTTTTGGTTACAGGTGATAGTTTGGGACAGGTAGCAAGCCAAACCCTTCATAACCTTTATTTGATTGATAAAGCATCAGACAAGATCGTTTTAAGACCTTTACTTCTTTGGAATAAGAGAGATATTGTTGCTAAAAGCAAAGAATTAGGATTTTACGAAATTTCTGCGTTGCCTAGTAAATGCTTATTGGATTTACCTTCTAAATTTTCAACACATACTAAAGAAGAGGAGATATTAAAAGAAGAAGAAAAAATTGAAATAGATTTTAAGAAGATAAAGTACAAGGTTTTAGAGTGATTACTCTAGGATTTCCTCTACTTCTTCTTTTCCTTTTTCTAATTCTTCGCTCTGCTCTTTATCCAACATCAAGAGTAAAGCTTGAAACTCACCAACGTGTGTTTTTTCTTCTTTAGCTATATCTAACAATATCTTTTTTATTCTTTCATCTTGAGCCAAATCAGCCATTTGTTCATAGAAGTTTATGGCATCAAGTTCTGCTATGATTCCAGCTCTTAAAATCTCCTTGTCTATGTTTTCTTTATCAACCTTGCTAAGATCTATTGGTAGTTTTGACATCATGTATATCACCTATTATTGATTAGGTATTTAAAACTTTAAAAAACTGACAATATCATTTAATAGTTTAAGGGTGAAAAAATGGATGAAAGATATAGAATGTATGAAGAATTAAAAAGGAGAATAGAAGAAAAAACAGGCATTAAGGTGTTGAAGAGAAAGCCAATAGATCCAAACTATATGGTTATAGGTGAGTTACGTTCTCCTTATGGCGAAAGATATTTTTTAGTTGCTGATTTGTCTGAAGAATATAAGAGGGAAATTTCAAAAAAAGATTGCAACCCAAAAATTACTTATGGTTATTGGAGATAACGTATTAACTGTTTTTATATAATTTTATTTTTTGATCTCTTCCAAATTCCTATACAGGATTCTTGCTTCTATCTAACATGCTATAAAGTTACTTAGTAATAAAGTCTCCTTATTTGCCTTGTGCTAAATTTAACTATGATAAAATTTTTATAATACTGAGCATATTAATATTTTGTTATGGAAAAAATTTCTAAATGGAATATTTTTATATTTGATAGAAACGAATTTAGAAATAGTAATTTAAATAT
>JALWJP010000019.1 GCA_026997215.1 Nanobdellati archaeon | reverse complement strand
ATCACCTTTGCGAAGGTAAATGGGCTTTCCTTTAAATAATTTTTGTAATCTGAAGTTTTGGATTTTTACATCATCTATTATTAACTTTTAAAGTTATTAGAAAAACTTATATAGTTATTTTACATAACTATTATAGGTGATATCCATGGATAATAGATATGTGGAAGTAACATGCCCATATTGCGGTAAGAAATTTTTAATAGATATTAATGAATTTTTAGAGTCAAAAGAAGAATCTAAAATTTTAGCAGAATCTCATAAGTCTACTGAGATTAAAATAGACACCATTAAACCTTTAAGTTCATTTTACAAAAGAAAGAGAGATGGAAAGGAAATACCTAATCTCCCTTACCCAATTCCCTCGAAGTATATAAATGATGATGAAAAATTAGAAAGATATAGGAAAATAGTAAACGAAGGTGTAAAGGAAATTGTTGAAGTAATTGGAAGTTTACAAAGTAGAAAATATCATATAAAAATATGGTACTTTGCGTATGGTACTTCCTATTACTTTAATATAGCATATGTAATTAAAGGAGCGTTTGAGAAGGGAAAATTAAGAACAAAAGATATTAAATACATAGAAGGAAATCCAAAGGGTTTAAGAATACACCCTATGGGTGCATCTATGAAAAGACCAATAAGGCACAAATTAACATCTAAAGAATTGGAAGAAGTTATGAAATACATAGGTGAATTTGCATATACGAGTCCAGAGGGGGATGTAGTTTTAAAGGTAGTCCCCAACTCCCTGAATAATGAGGATTTTGTTAAAAAATTGATATTAGTTTGGTATGCATTTTATGCAAGAGTAGATATTGAAGGGGTGAGTTAATGGAAAGTATAAAAGAACTTTGTATTAAATTAGCTAAAGCAGAATCTGAAAAAGAAGTTATTGAACTCTTAAAAAAATGGGGTTATTGGGATAATCCTGATGTGTGGAGATATTATGGGGATAACGAAAATAATTTTGCTATTATTGGTAATCAACAAAGTGCCCCTGATGCAGCCTTAGTAGAAAAAATAATAAATTCCGTTGATGCAGTACTTATGAGAGAAGCTCTCATAAGAGGTATAGATCCGGAGTCTTCTGATGCTCCCTCCTCCGTTGAAGAAGCATTGGAAGAGTTTTTTGGAATTAGAAATGGTAATCTCTCTAATGTATCTCCTCATAAAAGAAGAAAATTAGCTAAAAATATCATAGTTGTTGCTACAGGTGAGAAGTCTAATCAAAATTATTCTATAATAGATAAGGGAGAAGGACAAACTCCCCAAAAGATGCCTGAAACTTTTTTATCGCTCACAAAATCTAATAAGCTTAGAATACCTTTTGTACAAGGAAAGTTTAATATGGGAGGTACTGGAGCTTTACAATTTTGTGGAACACACAATCTAAATCTAATAATTAGTAGACGAAATCCTGAGATAGTGGAATTAGAAGGAGATGATGGGACTTCTCAATATTGGGGGTGTACTATTATAAGAAGAGTAAATCCAGAGAAGGGTATGAAAAGTTCCGCCTTTAAATATTTAGCTCCTGGAGGGGAGGTATTAAAATTTAAAGCGAAAAGTCTTCCGTTATTGCCTGGAGATTATCCAGAAGCTTACAAAAAACCATTAGAATGGGGAACATTTATAAAATTATATGAGTATCAACTTACTGGATTAAAAACAGCAGTTTATTTTGATTTATATTATCGCCTAGCTGTATTATTACCTAATATTG
>JALWJP010000018.1 GCA_026997215.1 Nanobdellati archaeon | reverse complement strand
CTTATGTTATTATTATGACTATTATGCTTTCATTACCTCTGTACTTTTAGGTGAGATTATGCTTCAGCAAGAGCAAAAGAGCGATTTTGTAACAGAAAAAATACGAAATACTAATAAAACTGTGACTATTAAACGCCTCGTCTTACATGGCTTTAAAAGCTTTGCTAATAAAACCGTTATTCCTTTCTATCCCGGATTTAATGCTATTATAGGTCCTAATGGCTCGGGGAAATCCAATATCATTGATGCTTTCGTTTTTGTTTTGGGTAGCGCCTCTCGTGACATGAGAGCAGGAAGGTTAGAACATATAATTTATAATGGAGGGTATGGAAAAAAACCAGCAGAATTTGCAGAAGTAGAACTCCACATAGATAATACTAATAAAGTCTTACCTTATGATGATGATACTGTGATTATAAGTAGAAAGGTTAATAGAAAAGGACAAACTACCTACCGGGTTAATGGGAAGTTAGAGACAAAAGAGAGAGTTATGGAATTATTAGCATTAGCAGGTATAAAATCCGGAAACCACAATATCATTTTGCAAGGCGATGTTATTAATCTTATAAAGATGAAACCAAAAGAAAGAAGAGCAATAATAGACAGAGTTGCTGGTATAGACGAGTATAACAAAAAAAAGGAAAAAGCTTATGAAGAACTAGAAATAGCGGAAAAGAATTTAAACGATGCTCGTCTTATTTTGGATCAAAAGAAAGAATTTTTGGATAAACTGAAGTATGAGAGGGATGTGGCTTTAAAAGTTAAAGAATTAGAAGAAAAAAGAAAAATATTAGAAGCGCAATTGAGTTTTAGTAGATTGAAGAGTGTGGAGGGTGAACTTAAAAAGGTTAAAGAAACCTTAGATATTAAGGAGAAAGAGTATTATAATGCAAAGACTAAAGTTGACTCATACGAGTTGGACATAGAGAGTTTAGAGAATGAAATAAAAGCGATAGATGAAACAATAATTAAAATAAGTACAGAGAAAACAGCAAGTAAAGAAATACAGCATTTACTTGAGAAAATTTACGAAAGAGAAAGTAAAATAAAGCAAAACGAGCAGGAAATAAAGTATCTTAAACAAATGATAGATAACCTTCAAAAAATGCAAACAAAGACAAGAGAAGGGAGAGAATATGAAATTTTAGATATTCTAAAAAAAGAAGGAGCAAATATTGAAGGTTTTCTTAAAGACGTAATTGGTGTTGATGAAAAATATAAAGTTGCATTGGAAGTCGCATTAGGAAATCACCTCTATGATGTTATAGTTGATGATGAGAAGGATGCTTTGAAGGCCATAGATATTCTAAAAAAGAAAAATTTAGGGAGATTGAGATTCTTACCTCTTAATCGATTAGAATCTTTTAAACCATCTGCGAAAGCCGAGATATCCAAAACCATGCCTGGTATTATTGGTTATGCATCAGAACTTATCTCATATGATTCTAAGTATAAAAAAGCAGTGGATTATGCGTTGAGAGATACACTAATAGCGGAGAGTGCTGATGATGCCAGAAGGATAAAAGGTATGAGAATAGTAACTTTAGAAGGAGAGGTTTTTGATCCAGCAGGAGGTATTGTAGGAGGTTCTCTAAGAAATAAAGGTAAAGGAGGTCTTAATACTAATGCTGTACAGAAAGATATAGAAAAATATGAAAAGAAGATAAGTTTGCTTATCAAAGATAATGAGATGTTGCAAGAGGAACTTCAAGATCTTAAAGACCTCTTAGAAG
>JALWJP010000017.1 GCA_026997215.1 Nanobdellati archaeon | reverse complement strand
AAAAGGTATAGCCCTGGAACATACCTCAGATAAAGTTATGCTCGGGAAAGTAATTGATGAGACAACATTTAAGGAAGAGGAAGGATTAATTGATGAAAATGTAAGCATAGACTTTTTAAAGTCAGGGGATGAAATAGTAGTTCACGAGATAAAACTTTCCTCGGCAATTGAAGAAGCTCACGAGCTTCAGGTAAAGTATTACATATACTACTTAAGGAAAAAGGGAGTGAATACGAGCAGGGGAATTATACACTACCCTAAAGCAAGAAAAATAAAGGAAGTGTCTTTTACAAAAAATGACGAGGAAATAATAGAAAAAGCTCTTAAAACTATTGATGAAATACTTAATTACGAATACCCTCCGAAGGTTGAAAGAAAACCGTATTGTATAAAGTGTGCATATTACGAATTTTGCTATGGGTAAGGTTTTCTATATCCTTTCAAATGGAAAACTTTCCAGGAAAGAAAACACATTATACTTTGAAAATGAAAATGTTAAAAAATCCATACCCATTGAAACAGTGGATGAAATTTTTGTCCTTTCGGAAATAACTTTGAATACAAAGCTAATAAAGTTTCTGTCCCAAGCGGGTGTGTGTATACACTTTTTTAATTATTACGGATACTACGTGGGAAGTTTTTATCCACGAGAAACGCAAGTTTCCGGACACTTATGTATAAAGCAAGCAGAACATTACCTTGATAAAGAAAAGAGACTTTATCTTGCAAAAGCTTTCGTTATGGGTGCGATAATAAATCTATCTCAGGTTTACAAAATTGACCCTGAAGAAAATTTAAACAGACTCTCAAAAGCCGAGAGTATAGAAGAGATTATGAGTGTTGAAGCGGACTTCAGGAAAAAGTGTTATGAAAAACTTGAAGAGATAACAGGTTTTGAATTTGAAAAAAGAACAAAGAGACCTCCTGGAAATCCGTTAAATGCCTTAATTTCTTTCGGAAACTCACTCGTTTATGCTAAAGTCTTAGGGGAGATATACTATACGCCTTTAAATCCAACGATAAGCTATCTTCACGAGCCATCAACAAAAAGGTTCTCGCTCTCTCTTGATATTGCAGAGGTGTTTAAACCTATACTTTCGGATAAGTTAATAATAAAGCTTCTCAAAAGTGGAAAAATAACCGAAGAGCACTTTAAAAAGGATTTAGCTTCCGCTTATTTGAATGATGAGGGAAGAAAAATATTTATATCCGAGTTTGATAAACTTCTTGAAGAAACCGTAAAACATAAAAAGTTAAAAAGAAAAGTTTCACACAGAACGCTTATAAGACTTGAACTTTATAAGCTAATTAAACACCTTTTGGGTGAAGAAGTTTACATTCCTCTAAATTACGGGAGCTTGTAATGAAAGTTATTCTTGTTTACGATATAGCTACAGAAGGCCCACAAGACCAAACAAGGCTGAATAAAGTAAGAAAAGTTGTGAGAAAATACCTTCATCACGTTCAGAAATCTGTCTTTGAAGGAGAATTAACACAAGCTCAACTTGAAAAATTGAAAGTAGAAGTATTGAGGGTTATTGATAAGAAAAGAGATTTTGTAATTATTTACACCTTTGAATCTTTAACTAATTTCAGTAGAGAAATCATAACCGATACTGAAGACCCAACAGATAACTTAATTTAAGCCAAGTCATTTGGACCTATTATACTTTGCTTCTTTTTTAATTCATCACATTCCTGTAATTTCTTTGCTATGAGCTCTCCCATAGGTATTC
>JALWJP010000016.1 GCA_026997215.1 Nanobdellati archaeon | reverse complement strand
CCTTTCGGGATCTTTTACATAATAACCGAAAATGCAAGCCCCGCCATTTTTATCAATTTCCTCCTTCGCCTCTTTCATAATTTTAGGCAAATCATGGCCGAAAAATATATTATCACCGAGCATATAACAAACACTCTGCCTTTCCAGAAACTCTTCTCCTAAAACGAGTCCTTCTGCCAAACCTCTGGGTTTTTCTTGAATTTTGTACCTAACATTTATTCCAAAATGTGAACCGTCTCCTAAAAGTTTTTGGTAATGTTCCAAGTCTTGAGGATTTACTATCAGTAGTATATCTCTTATACCTATAAGCATCACTAAGGAAAGAGGATAGTAAATCATCGGTTTGTTGTAAATAGGAAGAAGATGCTTGTTAACCACTTGAGTTACAGGATAAAGCCTTGTCCCACTACCGCCTGCAAGGATTATAGATTTCATTGGTTAATGTCCTCCTTATATCCAAGCTTATCTAAGACTTCCTTATTTATTCTATCTCTTTCAGGATCATTAAACCATCCCCACTTATTAAAATATTTAATAGCAGATTCTATATGAATTTTTAATAGCCTTAAATTTTTATAAGATCCCTTTCCATATTCATGATATATATAGACGTGAGGATAATAAACTGTTTTTGCCACTCGATATATTCTTCTTGATAAATCTGTATCTTCAAGATACATGAAAAATCTTTCATCAAAAACCTCAACCACTTTTAGAACTTCCGCTCTAAGAAACATAAAGCATCCTGATAAATAAGGTACCTCCATAATTATATCATATCCTGTGAATCTAAGTTCATACACATAATTTCTTTTCTTCATAAATTTTTTAAAAGGACCAAAAGATAGAAACCGTCTTCCGAGAAGATCTATAGGTGTAGGTAAAAGTTTGCAAAGATATTGAATAGATCCATCCGGATACAAAACCTTAGGCATAACAAGTCCTACATCTTTATTTTCTTCCATGTACCTGTATAGAGCTTCTAAAGTTCCTTTTTCAAAATATACATCTGGATTCATAACAAGATGATAAGGAACATTCTCCTCAAGGGACTTTCTTATAGCTATATTGTGAGCTTTTCCAAAACCAAGGTTAGTATTATTAAAAATGTATATAATACGTGAATCAAATTTGGATAAATCTTTCAGAAAATCCGTTGGAGAGTTGTCTATGAGGTAGAGTCTTACGTTAAGATCTGTATTTAAAGCAGACTTGATTGCTTTTTCTAATTGCATTATAGGATTTTTATATAGGACAACTGAAATGTTAAGCTGAGTCATTGTTGTAGCTTCTTTAATATATTAAAAAACTCTTCAGCTGATCTTTCCCATTTGTATTTTTTGGAGTTTTCTAAACCTTTTATTGAAAGTTCATTTCTTAACTTGTTATCACTTAATACAAGATCTATCTTATCAGCTATATCTTGGGGATCTAATGGATTAAAATATATTGCAGAATTACCATAAATTTCTCTAAAAACTGGTATATCAGATAAAACTACAGGACATCCACAAGCTTGAGCTTCCAAAGGTGGAATACCAAAACCTTCATAGATAGATGGCATAACAAAAAGTTGCGCATGTTGATAAAGACATGCAAGTTGCTCATCAGATACATAACCTTGAACGTTCACGTTTTGCTCAAGCCCGAGCTGTTTAATTATATCCCTAATAGTCTCATTACCCCAACCTTTGCTGCCAGCAATAACCAAAAGATATTCATCTTTAAGTGCCTCAGGTAGCCTAGAGT
>JALWJP010000015.1:328-1751 GCA_026997215.1 Nanobdellati archaeon | reverse complement strand
CAATCACCCCATAGTAAGTATCATACCACTTATCAATCCATTCTTGAACCAATTCCTCAGAAAAATCTTCTATGTGAGAAGCAAATGCTCTTAACTCTTTGAAAAATAAGTGTGCAGAACCGCCATAAAGAATACCGAAATTAAGTTTTTTACCAATCTGTCTATAAACTTTTTTAAAATTCTCATCATTAACAATATCTTTACCGAATATTCCTTGCGTTGTTATACTGTGTAAATCTTTATCATGCTTTAAAGCATCCACCATTGTCTTATCTTTAGTCATAATTGCACAAACTCTTAACTCAATTCCAGAAAAGTCAAACGACATAATCACTTCATCTTCAGAATGTGGTAAGAACAAACTTCTTATAGATATTTTTTCATCACCTAACTCTTCTGGAACTTTCTTAATCTGCTGCATATTAGGTGAATAAGAAGTAAACCTACCTGTCTCTGCCCCTGATAAAGCATAAGACGGGTGAATGCGTCCTGTTGTCTTATTCAAATATAAATGTAGTTTGTTTAAGAAAAAAGTAAGCATTTTATCAAATTTTCTGTATTTAAGAATAAGCCCGGCAATTGGTGCTCCCCACTGTTCTAATTGAACTAATGCTGCTCTATTGCAGCTTGGTGCACCTTTTTCAGTTGTTTCAAGAATAGGATAACCGGTATCCTTATAAAGAACCTCAGTGAGTTGCTTACCTGAGTTAATATTAAATTCATAACGGTCAACACCTTTAAGTTTTCCTGCTTCTTTATAAATTTCCTCTCTTAAAATTTCTAAGTAATCTTCAATCTTTTTCTTATAATGTTTAATTTTATCAACATCAAGCCTGAAACCGTTTAATTCTAACTCAACAGTAGCATAAAGAGCAGGCATTTCAATATCAAAGAAGTGGTCTATTGAGTCTTGGTCTAAAAAAGAAAGGAACTTTTCATAAAGTTTGTAAGTAGCCAAAGTATCTGTACAGGCATATTCATAAACTTGGTCTAATGTTAACTCATTCATTTTGTATTTCTTTGCTAAATCCGCCTCAGTATAAGTTATACCTACAAACTTCTTACTCAAAAACTTTAAACCATAGTTTTTAAGTTCAGTAGAGATATATTTGGCTAATAACATAGTGTCCACTACCCGCTCAGGCAAGAAAACATTATTTATCTTACTTATCATAATTTCAAACTTTGCATTATGACAAATAAACATTTTGTCTGATAATTGCTTATTAATCATTGTTATTGTGCCTACTGGGAAGTTGACACAGTCTAAATGATTAATAGGCAAATACCACGCTTTTTCACCGTTAGAATAAGAAACACCTGCTATTTTTGAATTGAACATATCAATAGGTGGGAAACGGGACGGCTTTTTACCGTCCCCCACATTCTCTAAATAAGTGTTTCTTACTTCGTAAGTTTCGTA
>JALWJP010000015.1:0-318 GCA_026997215.1 Nanobdellati archaeon | reverse complement strand
GACAACATTGCATCCATAGATTTTTTATCTTGGATTACGAAAATGTTTGTCATAAACTTCCCTTATTCTTTCTTTTACTGCTTTACTTGAAATATATGAAAGCCTAAAATATTCTGCTGGACGCCTTTCTCCTGTCTGGAAATCGTGCATAGGTTTAATATAATGACTTAACTTAAAGTAACCGCCTTTACCTAATTTTAATTTCTTTACTGCTTTTAAAACTAAAAATTCCGGTATAACATCAAGAAAAAGAGTATCTATAATTTCTTGAACTACATCAGGTTCAAGATAAGAAAGTCTTTTAACGACTTCCTGTGC
>JALWJP010000014.1 GCA_026997215.1 Nanobdellati archaeon | reverse complement strand
TTACACGAGAAATCGCTAATACAAGAAAAGGAAGAGAATTAATAAAAGCAGATAAAAAATTACAAGAAATAAAAGTATATAATGCAGGTCATGTTCCTGGTGCTCAAATGATCTCCTTTTATATAAACGATAAAAAATACCTTTATACTGGAGATTTCTCAGTTAACACTACTCCTTTAATTGAAGGTGCTAAACCGATAAAAGCAGATGTTTTAATTGTAGATGCAACTTACATATCCTCGGAATATGTGTTTCCTGATCAAAAAGAAGTGATTAAAGAACTAAAAGATCTCATACAAGATAATGATAAAAAAATAATTTATATTTTTGCATATTCTTTTGGAAAGGCTCAAACCATTGCTTCATGGCTTGATAAATATAAAATAGAATATCATGTTGATGAAAGCATATATAAAATAAATGAGGTTTTAAATAAACACGGATATAAACTAAACGGCAAAAACATAGGAGATATAAGACTCACTCATAAATTCTTAAAAGGTGGTAGTGTGGTGATAGCGCCCTTTAATAAAAGATATTATGTAAATGGTAATTCACTCAAAGTAGGTGTTAGTGGGTGGGCCATTCAACCATGGTTTAAATACCAAATGAAATTAGATTTTGCATTTCCTATAAGCGATCATGCAGATCATAAAGAACTTTTAAGATTCATCGAAAAAGTAGACCCTCTTATAGTTTTCGGTTTTCAAACTAATAAAAAAGTATTCGAAGAGACTATTAAAAAAGAATTAGGTATTTATGCAGTAGGTTTATAAGAGGTCAATACTTCTATTTTGCCATTAGAACGTTTAACGAGAACTTTATTATCCCACCCTTTTCCACATTCTTTAATGAACATCATCTCAATAACATCTCTGCTTTTATTGTCCTTATATATCCTTACTTTTTTACAACCTTCTTTAAGTTGATTATAAATACTTTCATCAACAAAACCTATTCTTTTATAGTTATTAAGAGAAGGTGGAGAATAATAAGACCTTATAACATAAAATACCGAACCTACAAATAACAACATAAAAATAGCATACAAACCGTAAATAAATTGCAATGATATTCCTTCCTGACTTTCTTTAAATTCTCCAGAATTTGAAGTATTAGTTGTGAAAGAGACATTACTTTGAGTAAAAGAATAAGAATCATTAGTTGTATTGAACTTGTTAGAGCCATTAACCTCAAGAAAAACAGATTCGTTATCGTTATCTTTTTGTGATTGATTCTTTTCAGAGGAAGATTGAGGCGCATAAATATAAAAAGATCCACCACCACCAGAAGAACTACTAGATGAGGAAGAAGAAGTATCAGAGGATGAAGAAATAAGATTCTCCATGAAAACACCTATCTCAGGATCATTACTTAAGTTAACATAAATTAAACAATAAGTTGGAGCTATAAACAAAGGAGAAAGATTAAAAGTGTCAGATCCATTATCTTTATAAGCATATAAAAAGCTATGATCCTTAGGAATAGTAAAATTAAAAATTAAATCCAAAGAAGAATTATTCAAAGGAGTAATATTAATATAAGATATCTTTATTCTATTATTGATTTCTTTAAATCCAACATCTTCTATTTTAAAATCTAAGGAAGAGGTATTGCCAAGTAAAAGAATGTCTATATTATCTTCATATAAAGAAGTATTTACGTAATAAATAGTTATGTTCTTTTTAATCATATTACCTGCTAAATCTTTTGCATAAAAAGAGAAAGTATTTATACTTTTGGTTAGATTCAAAGTATAAGT
>JALWJP010000013.1 GCA_026997215.1 Nanobdellati archaeon | reverse complement strand
CCTTAATATAGATAATATAATATTCTTACCGAAATTAATAGTTAAAAAAGAGAAAGGATTATCAATTATCGATAATAAATACCTATTAATAACGAAAGGTGGTACACCGGGCAATGTAGCTATTACTCCCGAAGTTATGAAAGAAGCATGTATATCTAGAGATATAATCGCAATAAAAATCAATGAAGAACTCGTGAACAAATACTATCTATTAGTTTTCCTTATGACGAAATATGGGAAAGCACAACTACTCAGAGGAATATCAAGGCAAACAGTGCCACACTTGACTTTAGATGTTATCAAAAATGTAACCATTCCTATACTCGATAATAATTTCCAATTATATGTAGAAAAATTAATCAAGCAAGCCTATGGAAAAAGAAGGCTGTCTGAGCAAAAATATCAAGAAGCAGAACAGAAACTTTATGAATTTTTAGGAATAGACAAAGAGGAAATAGAAAAATTAAAGACTGAAAAGGCCTATGTGACTAATTTCAATGAAGTTAAGCAATCATTTAGATTTGATGCAGAATATTATCATCCTAAGTATTATCTACCACATAAAACATTCAAAGGAATTCCGTATGTAACACTTGGCAATGAAGAATACTTTAAAATTGCAAAAGGAATAGAAGTTGGTTCTGGAGCGTATTGTGATAGAAATAAAGGGGTTTTATTCTTAAGGGTATCTAATTTAAGTAAAGAAGGGTTAAAGCTTAACCCCTCTGATAAATATGTGTTTAAAGGAATATATGAAAAACTTAGATACAAATATGAGCCTAAAGAAGGAGAGGTGTTGTTCTCGAAAGACGGAACTATAGGAACAGCTGTGGTTGTTGACTCCGATTTTCCCCCGTCAATTATTAGTGGAGGGATAATTAGGATTAGAATTAAAAAAGATTTTGACCCCTATTACTTAACATTTATACTTAATTCAATTATAACGGAACTTCAAGTAATGAGAGAAAAGACAGGTTCCGTTATAGAACATCTTAGATTATCCAAATTAAAAGAGATAAAAATACCCAAGCTATCTCTATCACAACAACAAGAAATAGCTACTATAGTCAAAGAATACTTCAAACTAAGAAAGGAATCGAGAAGACTAGTCCAAAAAGCTGTTAGGATAGTCGAGGAGGTTATCGAAAGTGAGTCAGCAAGTTCTTTTGACCGATAATGATAAAATCGCTTTGGCTCGCAGATTGCGTCGAATCCTTATACTTACTTTACTCGATTACTTTAATGGAACTACCGACTTCTATAACCTTGTTATAAAAGAACTAAACGAATTATTTGAAGGAATTGTTAATACTATAGCACTTAATCTAAAAATAATAGATAAAAGACAGATAAGGCGTAAAGGCTTTTACGAAATAATAAAAGAATTATCTGAAAAAGTCCCAAATATACAGGATGCATTAATGAAAGTAATTAATTTCTATTCTCAGCCATTAACATTTCACGGTTATCAAATTACAATTAGAGATTTAAGAAACGTTGAGGCTCACGGTCTTAGCATTCCAATACTCCCTCTCGAAAGTATAATAGATGCTTGGAGAATTACATGGGAATTTATAGATAGAGTTGATTCAAGATTTAACGAATTTTTGTATAGTAGAAACGAGTTTAGAGATATATACCATATGTATCGTTTTCTTAAAATAGTTTTACTTGGTGAAAATGAAAATGTAGCTGGATTTTAGCATATTAAAAGAGGAGGAAAAAGTGTATTCTCTTTCTAGTCTTCGTATAAACGTGAACACTA
>JALWJP010000012.1 GCA_026997215.1 Nanobdellati archaeon | reverse complement strand
ATGTAAAGCATGCAAAGACATTGGTTTTAGAAGGGTGGTTGGTATTGATGTTTCAAGCCACGCTATTAGCGAAGCTAGAAAACTTTTCTCAGACCTTGGAATAAAATTTTATGTAAGTGATATTAATGATTTAAGCATTTTTGGCGAAAATGAATTCGACATTATAATGGCTAACAATGTGCTCGAACATGTACCGGATCCTAGGAAGGCCTTGAGGCAACTTTACAGGGTTTCACGCAAGTATGTTCTGTTAAGATTAGATAATGTTTACATAATAGAAATATACAACAGTTTACCAAGGGTTATTAGAAAAATCATAGGCGGGCTTAAGGGTATACCCCTAGAGTTGGATACTGATCTTACTCATATTTCTCAATTGCCGAGATATAAATGGATTCAGTTATTTAAAAGTCATGGATTTAAAGTAAAAAGAATTTTCTCCTTAACAAGATTACCCTTGCTTTTGTCGGGATATCATCATTACATATTGGAGGTGCAAAAATGATTATTGCAATCATAACAAAATACTTTCCACCTAGAAAAGGCGGTATAGAAAATCATTGTTACAATTTAGCAAAAGTACTAAGTAAGAAGGGGGTAAGAGTAGTCGTTCACATGTATGAGTATTCATCAGAAGTAAAAAGAGATTATGCAAAGGGTGAAGAATGCTTTTACTTTAATGGCATACCAATAATTAGACATAAGAGTTTCCTCGATATACTTGACATAGAGAAGTATGATGTTATACATTTACATAACTTTGATATGTTTCCACATTCTATAATTTTATTTCTTGCCTTATTAAAGAGAAAAATTTTCGTAAATAAGGGCGTAAAAATTATTATAACATTGCATGGAGGATATACGCCATATTGGAATAGCTTTCCTTTATTCAAAAGATTGTTAAAAATGTTGTATCATGTAACGTTAGGTAAATTATTCCTAAATAAGGTTGTGAACAAAGTTATAGCCGTCAGTGAATATGAGAAAAAATTACTTATACAAAAAGGTATTGAGAAGCATAAGATAATAGTCATACCCAATGGTATTGAAGACTTGGCCTTTACTCTACCCAAGCTTAAAAGTACATGGCTGGAAAAATATATGCCTTATTTATTGTTCTTAGGTAGGGTATCTAGAGAAAAGAATATTGAATTTATCGTCAAAGGCTTAAAGTACATCGATAACGTCAATCTAATAGTAGCAGGTCCTATTGAAAATAAGGAATATTATAATGAATTACTTCATCTGATCTCAAAATTAGAATTGCAGGATCGTGTAATTTTTTTAAATCCTGTTGAGGGTCTTAAGAAATATGAGCTCATAGACAATTCCTTAGCTCTTGTTTTAACCTCTAATTATGAATCTGAAGGCATTGTCGTGAAAGAAGCTATCGCTAGGGGTAAGCCTGTTATAGTATCCAACATTAGTCCACTAAAAGATATTGTGAAATCTAATGAAAACGGTTTTGTTGTAAGAAACTATAAAGAATTCATAAATGCAGTTAGGCAAATACTTAATGATACTGAGCTTATCAAAAAGATCTACCGTAACAATAAATTAAAATCTCGCAAATGGAAATGGGATATTATTGCAAATAAGGTAATTGAAGTTTACGTCAAATAGATATTATTAGGTAGAACAATGATTTAACATTGGTGAAATAATGCAAAAGATACGTTCGGCGAGAAGGTTAACTAGATATATCTTTCCATTATTACTCACGTTAATCAGTTTACATTATTTGTTAAAGCCAGGTTATGCGG
>JALWJP010000011.1 GCA_026997215.1 Nanobdellati archaeon | reverse complement strand
CCTTTGCATCCAACCCTAAACTCTCAAACATCTCATCAGGTATACAATAACAAAACAATTCAGCATTCTCCTCAGAACTAAAATCAGCAAACATTTCTGTTCTGCCTTCTATACATACATCGTTGAGGAAGTTTTTCAATCCATATTCGTTATCAATTCTCTCCAAATTCTCCTTCCAAGCATAACATACAGGAACATCAACATTAACCTCCCCTGCTTTAATAATCAAATCAGCCTTGCAAGGAGAAACCAAATAAAACCTAATATCATCATTACCTATAGTATCATAAGAATCACAGTTCTTATCCAACACCACTGTATAACCTTCCAACTCTTTATCCAAAGAAATTGTCTTTGCCAATCGTTTACCAATCCAAAATTCCTCACTAATAAACATGTAAGGAGAATACACTCCTAAAGTATTAAACCCTACATTTTCATACTTCTCATTAAAAGCATCACTCTTAGCAGCCATATAACCCCATAAAGCAGTTAATAAGCATAACTTCCTCAACTTAGGATTAGAAACTAAAACCCTACACTTAGCATAATTCTCTATCTCCTCTGCCATCTCGGATCCTGTATATTCCTCTAAAACATCACTACTTGCCTCAGCCAAACCTAATAGCATAGATTTAGGCACAGAATCCCAAAATAAGTTATTGTATTCAGCCCCTTTTCTCATCCATAAGCCCCATACTTTCCCTCCCATTACTTCTCTCTCCTCTAAAACTCTGCCCCACACCTTAGGAACATAAGATTTAATAAATTCTTTTGCCTCCCCTTCCATCCCTTCCTTTATCACCAAACCAACACTACTCTTCTTTAATAACCCCCTCTCTATCATCTCATCCAACACATTATTAACCTCGTAATGTAAAGGCGTCAAATACTTAGAACTCTTAGCTAACTCGTATGTTTTATAAAGTTGTAATGCTCTTTTTTCTCCTACTCTTTTCCCATATTCTTCTATAAACTTATCAGGATCTTTTTTAGCATATCTTATCAATAAATATGCCTCTTCCTTAGAAACCCCACCTTCCTGCATCATAATAAACTTAAGCATCTTCTCTTCTTCCCCCATATTAATCATTCTCAACACTACTCTATTTTTTACACCTCTCTTCAATAAACTCTCTCCTATTTTCTCCACCACTCCTTTACTCACTTTTTTACTTACAGGACCTACAACACTTAAACCGGCACTTAATAATCCTGAGAAAGCAGCCAGAACTAATACATCATTCTCTCCTTGCTGAATCCATGCTTTTTCCTCTCCCTGAGGAAACATCTCGTAATAAACCATATATTTAGGATCCCCATACTTAATCAAGTATTTACTAACATCTTTTTCATCTATCTTTTGAGGTAAATAAAAGTTCTCAACATAACATTCTTTCTTAGCCTTATCACACCACACTTTTACCTTACCAAATTTTGCTTTGTTCTCCTTAGCATAAACCATGCTTCCTGTAAAACCTTTGCTTTCAGAGCATACTTCCTCATTAATCTCATAATTGTTAATGGCAGAGGATAATGCACATCTTAAGCCATTAACACTATCAACAACCTCTTTCTCGATCTTAAATTTGGATGATAAATTAAAGTTTTTCAAAAAATCCCAGATTTGAGCATGAAATGATAATAGTATGGCTAAAGAAATAACAATAATAATTATTGCCTGCATATGAGAAATAGCTATTTGCCCTTTTATGTGCTTATTATTTTTTTGTTGTAAGAAGAGTTCAATAGCAACCATAAATTTAATGATGTT
>JALWJP010000010.1 GCA_026997215.1 Nanobdellati archaeon | reverse complement strand
ATTTTCCCTTTATTCTCAATCACTTACGTGAATATTTTTCTTTCTTCTTAACCTGTTATTAACACCTGTAAAACTTTTAGAAAAGTTTCATTAAACATTTTTAAACCTTCTTAAACTCCTATAAATTAAACGTTTGTCTCAAAAATGTCCCAATAAAAAAGAGGTTTAAAAGTTTTTTGAAAAGAAAAACTGTTAAACTTATTAATAAGTTTAAGATTGAAGGAACGAAGATATTTAATAGTAGATTAATAATATATAACGGAAGGAAGGAGATATGGAAGATGAAGAAGTGTATAGTAGATGAGGCATTGAGAAGGATAGGATATTTAACGATAACAGATTATCCGGTTAATTGATTAGAGAAATCGTTTACTCATATACTACAGAAGTTAAAAAAAGTAGAAGGGATAGATGAGTTATATAGTATATTTTTACCTGAGATAAAACAGATGTTAGATGAGGAGAAAAAAACGGTACAGGATTATTTAAAAAATCCTCCTTTTAAAGAACTTCCTTTAATAGAAGATTCTGCATTTTCCCAAAGGAAGCTTGCTGGTTTGCTTAACATTATATGGGAAAAGGTTCTCTTAAAACTAAAAAGTAAAAAAACAAAAGAAGAAGTAGCACAATTTTATTATGGATGATAATGTTTCAATAGAATTTAACTGCTAAGGAGAGGAATTTCAATTACCTCTCCTTGCTTTAAATAACCTTTCCACTTCCTCTATCTTCTCTCTACTAATAAATACGCTACCATCTACTATATATCCTTTTTCTCCACATTCCTCTACATCATGAAGAATACTGTGGTGTCAACAGTTGCCTAAAAATATAGTCAATTATAGACAACTGCTGACTTTTGGGAACTCCCCTTAGATGGTTTCAGGGAAGCTCCCACCCGTACCACTGGACGGGCTTCCCTACCTGCTTTTAGCAAGTAGGACTGGTATATAAAATACTGGTTAAATACTGCATTTACATCCGCATTCACTACATACCCACAATGCCTACACCCAAATAGTGCTGTTGAACCGTTAGGTGAAAACCTTTCACCTATCAGTCCGCATATACTGCACCTTTTGGATGTGTATTGTGGATATATAGTGTCTACTTTATAACCATTTTCTATTCCTTTCTCTTTTACCTTCTCTACTATGCTTTTTCTTAGCCAGTAGTTTAGTTTCTTGTTTAATTTTCTCCCTTTGTTTTTGCTTGCTCTTAGTCCTTCTAATTTCTCAAATACTACTATCACTTCTCCTTTTTGTTTTAATTCCTCTACTATCTTATCTATCTCTTTTGCTACTTTTAAGGCTATATCTTTATTTAGATTATTGACTTTATTCCATAAATGTTTGTTATCTCCTTTTATAGGACTTCGCCCTGTTTGTTTTTGTTTTATTTGTATTTCAAACAGTAGATAATCTCTCTTGTATGCTTGTTTGCTTAACTCTCCATTTATGAATTTTATCTTTATTAGTTTTGATGCCCTTTCTTTCCAATCTATCTCATATATGCTGATTACTGCTATGTTCCTTTGGATGTTTAAATCTATATTTACTATGTATCTTGGCTCTCTTGGATTTGGTTTCTTTACATTCTTCTCTAGCAGTATTGCTATGTAATATTCCTCATTCTTCTTTATTAATGTTGCTGTGTTTTTTATTTTCCATCCTTCTAATGTGAATTTTTCTAGTCTCTCATAAAATCTTTTGTATGGTAATACTGGATAATTTATTTTCTTATATTGCCCTTTCTCATCTATAATCTTTATTCTTACAAATGGTAGTAT
>JALWJP010000009.1 GCA_026997215.1 Nanobdellati archaeon | reverse complement strand
GATGCAGTTTATGCAGGCCTACCTTCTTATTCCTTACGAGTAAAAGAGAATAAATTTACCATAAAAGATTTAGGAAAAGGAATAAAATATGCACATAAATTAGGAAGAAGAGTTTATATAACTGTTAACTTTTTTCCACGTTATTTTAATGAAAAACCTTTTATAGAGACTATTAAACAAATCGAAAAATATAAACCTGATGCTTACATTATTAGCGATCCAGGTGTTTTAGATATTTTTAAAGAAGAGTTCCCTCATGCAACCTTACATTTATCCGTACAAGCCAATACCACAAATGCGCGTGCAGTTAAGTTTTGGTACAAACAAGGAATATCAAGAGTAATACTGGCTCGAGAATTAAGCATAGAAGAAATAAAAGAGATCCATAAAAGAGTACCTGAAATGGAATTAGAGTTTTTTGTTCATGGCAGTGTATGCATGGCTTATTCTGGAAGATGTTTCTTATCAGCATATTTTGCCCAACGCAATCCCTTCCAAGGAGTATGCGCTCAGCCGTGTAGATGGAAGTATAAGATTAAACTAATAGAGGAAAAGGATCCAGACAACGAGATTATTATAGAGGAGGATGATAAAGGCAGTTATCTTTTAAGTTCTAAAGATTTATGCCTAATAAAAAGATTAAAGGAATTGGCTGATGCAGGCGTAATATCTTTTAAAATAGAAGGAAGGAATAAATCTGAATTCTATGTATCAGCAGTAACTAAAGCATACGCATATGCTATAAAACAACTTAAGAAAGGAAATAAAATAGATTATAAAAAAGTAATGAAGATTTTAAAATCCACCTCTAATCGAGGATTTTTCGAATCATATTTGAATAAGGTAAAACCATCTGATTTACAAACAATAAATTATAGCACTTCTTTGCAGACACATCAATATGTTGCTAAAGTAATTAAGAAAGTAAGCGATAACTCTTACTTAGTAATTCCAAAAAATAAAATATGTGAAGGTGATAAAATAGAAATTCTATTACCTGGTGACAACTTAGAGTTTGAAAAAGCAGAAATAATTAATATAAAAGACTCTGAAAATAAAGAATGCGTACACGGTGGTAAAGAAACGCCTGTGATCATCACGTTAAACAAGGTCCTCAGAAATGATGAGTTCGCTATCTTTTTGAAGGTCAAAAATAGTAATGAAAAAATCAATTGAAGTTATAAGAGTATATCCAGAAATAATACTTTTAATTATAAGGGAAATGAAATTAAACCACGAAGATTGGTTAAACATATTATCTAAATAACTTAAAAGAATATCTGCTACATAATAAGACAATGTTATGAAAATTACCAGTAAAAAATAAGAGCTCCAAAACCTTAAAGTTAGTATCCTACTAAATATATCTACCAAAGAGAAAATTTCTTTTTCTAAAAAAAATACTTTTAATACCTCCAATATCCCAGAAATTAGTAAAGCGAAAAATATAAGCAATAAAAAAGATTTTAATATGATGTTATCAATCATAATAAGGATAAAGTGGATTGTGCTTCCTAAAATAGTAACATAAGCAATAAATATTAATGCTGAATAAAGACTGTGTTTAAGATTCTCTATAATACTATATAAAGGAAGGTTATAAGTATGGCGAGTTACTCGACCCCATAAAGAAAAAGATGAAACAACCATAAATAAAGTATAAATAAAAGCTATAGCGTAAGCCAATATTTTATAAGTAGATTGAAAATGCTCTTTTAGATAAAATACTTGAAAATTTATAAAAATACCAGAACTTAACAAAAGGAAATATTTCCATTCTTTTATACTTATTTTTA
>JALWJP010000008.1:1203-1804 GCA_026997215.1 Nanobdellati archaeon | reverse complement strand
AAGGAGCATCAGCAACAGAAACTAAGGAGGAAAAGAAGGAAGAGAAAAAGGAAGAAAAATCCTCTGAAGAAGCAGCAGCCGGTTTAGGCGCACTTTTCGGTTAATCATGATAAATAATTAATGAGGTGTAGAAAATGGAATACATTTATGCAGCATTGCTGTTGCACAAAGCAGGTAAGGAGATAAATGAGGAGAATATAAAGAAAGTTATGGAAGCAGCAGGTATAAACGTAGATGAAGCAAAAATAAAGGCATTAGTTGCAGCTTTAGAAGGCGTTGATATTGAGGAAGCAATGAATAAAGCAGTTGCAATGCCTGCTGCCGCTGGTGCAGTTGCAGCAGCACCATCCGAAGGAGCATCAGCAACAGAAACTAAGGAGGAAAAGAAGGAAGAGAAAAAGGAAGAAAAATCCTCTGAAGAAGCAGCAGCCGGTTTAGGCGCACTTTTCGGTTAAATAATATTTTAAGTGGGAGTTATGCCTTCCCACCCTTCGTTAATTTTTATTGCACCTTCGAAACCCTCTCAGACCACGTTGTTGTTGGTTGAAGAGGCAAAAAAGAAATTTGATGTTTCTTTGGTTTCTTTAGACGATATTATAAT
>JALWJP010000008.1:0-1193 GCA_026997215.1 Nanobdellati archaeon | reverse complement strand
TCTTGGAAAAGTGTTGTTAGAATTTATAATAAAAATGTTGATATAAGTTTTGCAGATTATGTTTTTCCTAAAATAGACGGAAAAAGGAAAGACATAGGATTAAAAATTGTGAAGGCTTATGAGCTTCTTAATGCTAATTTACCTTATACTTCTGATTCTTTAATTATTGCTCATGACAAATTTTTAACGGCGATGATATTATCAGCTAAGGGTATAAATGTACCTAGATCTTATTTGGTTAAAAGAGAGGAAGATTTAAAAAAAGTAATTGATGAACTTAACTTACCTGTGATGGTTAAAATACTTTCAGGTTCAGGTGGAAAAGGCGTGATGTATGTTGATGCTCTTGATACTATTGCTAACTTAGTTAATGTGATGGAGTCTGAGGTGCTTATTCAAGAATACATACCCTCTCCACCAGAAGATATACGTGTGATTGTTGCAGGAGATAGAATTATTGGCGCTTATAAGAGGGTTGCTAAGGAAGGTGAGAAGAGGGCAAATATTAAATTAGGAGGTAAACCTGTAAGTGTTAACTTAACTCAAGAAATGGAGGAAATTTCTTTTAAAGCAGCAGAAGCAATAAAAGCAGATATTTGTGCAGTTGATATTGTAGAAAGTACAGAAGGAAAGCCATATGTAATCGAGCTTAATCTTAACCCTGGTATTAAAGGTATGATAGAAGCAACAGGTAAGAATATAGCTAAGGAAATTATTGATTATATTTACGAGAAAGTAAGAAGATGATTTATTTAAATATCCTGCCGGTTTGTTTGAACCATAATAATAAGTCTAAGTGATCTAAAGGAATGCCTATGTTTTTGGAGAATACACGCATTTTCTCTTCTATTTCAAGGTATTTATTTTTAGATAATGTTTTTGGTATTTCATTAATTACTCCCAAATTTTGAAGATTTCTTAATATGTGGCGGTCAAGAATGGCTAAATCTTTTCCTAAACCTATGTTCCTAAGAAAATGACTAGCTTCTTTATAACCCATTCCTTTTATGTTCTTTATAAGCCATTCTCTCAAATTTCTAGGATCGGGGTATTCCTCGATAAGTCGTGCAATATACACCTTTTTATTTTTAACAAACTTACTTTGGACCTCTTTAATGTATTTAGCTTTATTGTTTCGAAATCTTACTCCTTTTAATTCTTCCCTTATTTTTTTTATATCACCTTCCCATAAC
>JALWJP010000007.1 GCA_026997215.1 Nanobdellati archaeon | reverse complement strand
TTATGTTTTCCCGTAGTTCTTTTATGAAACTTCCAAGGTCCCTTCCCTCTATATTTAAAAGTACAAGTGCATATCTAAGACCGTTTTCATGTCTAACCCTGAAAAATCCCGGTACGATTTTTACATCTGCAACATCTCTAAGTCTTAAAAGAGTTCCTTTATCTGTTTTGTAAATAGGAATATTCCTTATAACCTCTACGTTGCGTAGATACCTTTCAGGGATTTTTACAAAAATAGGAAAACTAATTAAACCTTTTCTAAATTCATTTACTTCTACACCTGCCATGTATTTTCCTACCAATGATAAAAGGGTATCTACCGTAAAGCCGTATTTGTACAGAATATCGTATTTTGGAATAATTTGAAGCTGGAATTTCCCTGTTTGTGCCTCTGTTTCTACATCTTTTGAACCTTTTGTTTTCTTTGCAACTTCCTCTACTTTGTAAGCAATTTCATTAATCTTATTTAAATCATCTCCAAAGATTTTTACCGCAACAGTTGCCCGTACTCCTGATAGAAGCTCCTCAATTCTCATTGCAATTGGTTGTGTAAAAATAAGCCCTGCGACAGGTAAATCTTTTAATTTTTCCCTTAGAGCTTCTTCAAACTCCTCCCTTGATGAGAATTCTTTCCACTCTTTATATGGCTTTAATAGTATCCATGTTTCCATATAGTTAACATCCTGTACTTCTCCTTTTTCCGCTCTACCTATATTCGTAAATGCAGACACAACTATATCAAACTCTTTTGCTTTATCTTCTATATATTGAGCTACCTTTTTACTTTCATCTAAAGATATATTTGGGTCAAGGTAGGTTTCTATTAAAACTGCCCCTTCATCAAGCTCCGGAGTAAACTCTGTTCCTATTTTTGTAAGAAGATATATACTTCCTGCGAATAAAATTGCTGTACTAATAAAAAGAATAAGACCTATTCTCATAGCTCCTTTAAGGAGCTTTTGATATCCTTTTCCAATAATTTCCATTAGAAGTGTGTTCTCTTTTCCGGGTTTTAAACTGAAATATGCAAGTGCAGGCATTATCACAAGGGCTACAAATAAAGAAGATGCAAGGGCAAATATTATTGTTATTGCAAGGGGTTTAAAGTATTTCCCTTCAACTGATTCAAAACTGAAAATCGGCAAAAATACAACCATAATGATTAGAATTGCAAACATAACGGGTTTTGTTATCTCTTGAACCGAGAGCTTTATTATTTCAAGTTTTGTAATTTTATCTTTAACCTTATCTTTGTTATGGCTTAAATGCCTGAAGATGTTTTCTATTACAACAACTGTTGCATCAGCAAAAAGCCCAAGACCAATAGCAAGACCGCCTAAAGACATAAGGTTTGCAGTAAGACCGTAATGTTTCATTAAAATAAATGAGATTAAGAGGGTAAATGGAATTGAAAGTATAACCAGAATTGCCGCTCTTATATTTCCAAGGTACAGAACCATAGCTATAGAAACAAGAATAATTCCCTCAAGAAGTGCTTTTTCTATAGTTGAAAGTGCTTTTTCTGTAAGGTAAGACTGGTCATAAAGGAGTTTTATCTGTACACCTTCAGGTAGAACTTCTTTGTTTATTCTATCTATTTCTACTCTTAGCTTTTCAACAAGCTCTTTAGTATTAGTTCCTACTCTCTTTAAGACTATATTCCCTTGAACTTCCTGTCCGTTAAGGGTAAAAGCTCCTCTCCTCTGGGGAACTTCATCTTCTACAACCTGTGCAACATCTTTTATTCTTATTACCTGTCCGTTGTCGAACTTTACAGGAATATTTTCTATCTGCTTTATTGTTGTAA
>JALWJP010000006.1 GCA_026997215.1 Nanobdellati archaeon | reverse complement strand
TAAACCATAATCCTCTGCATTTTCTTGTGCTTGTTTAAATTTTTCATATGAATTTAATAAATTCATTCTTTGTATAGCCTTATCAATTCTTAACTTAAATTTATTTAATTCTTCTTCATAAAATTTAGCTTGAGGAAAATATTTCTTAAAAATTTTTTGTTCCTTTTCTTTTACTTCAGTAAAATAAATGTTCATTAATTACTCCCTCTTTTTCAGTACAGCACCTATTTCTTCCACTTTTTTTCTTAAATTCTCTGCAGCTTTGGCAACAATATTTATATCTCGAGAACCTGTTATGTTTATTCTTCCTGTATTAAATATTAAGACTACAACTGGAGGATCATCCATCCTATAAACTAAACCTGGGAACTGTTCTGGCTCATATTCACAATCTTCTAGCTCATAAACTAATGTGTTAAGATCCAAACTCACTCCTAAATCTGCGCTTACAACAAGATTAACAATCTTTATTTCCGGTTCTTTCTCAAATTCAATACCTATTGATTTAAAATCTTTTAGCATCCTTTCAACAGCCCTCTTAGCTTTCTCTATGTCATTTATTCCTGAGAGAATAGCTCTTCCACTTGTAAATACTAAAGCTGTTGCTTTTGGATCAGTCATTCTATAAACTAAACCAGGAAATGACTCTGGCTCATACTCCGCAGAAGGCAACATATTGGCTATTCTATCTAAAGGTATTCTACCTCCAAAGTTTATTTCAATAACAACATTTGTAACTTTTATCTTGTAAGGGTTAGGTTCCGGTAATTTTATATCTAATCCCATAACATTATTATATTTAGAAACCTTTATATAATTTACTTTAAATAAACTTCATAATATGGTTAAATTTGCTCATTTGGCAGATGTACATCTTGATGCTTGGAGAGAAGATGAATTTAAGAGACTCAATCTTTTAGCTTTTGAAAAAGCTATGAAAGACATTCTTAAAGAAAAAGTAGATTTTGTGATAATTGCAGGAGATTTATTTCACGTAAGTATGCCCTCTATAAAATCTATGAGGTTAGTTGCTAAATATTTTAAGAAACTGAAGGAACAAGGCATTAAGGTGTTTGTAGTACCAGGATCTCATGATTATTCTAAAGATAATATGAGTATTATTGATGTGCTTGAAGATGCAGGACTTTGTGTTAATCTTGCAAAAGGAGAAATAGATGAGAACGGTAAGATTTCTTTAAAACCTTATGTTTACAAAGATGTTGTACTTTACGGTGTTATGGGAAAAAAGAATGGGTTAGAGGAAGAAATTTATAAAAATTTAAAATCCTTAACGTTAGATAAAGAAAAAATTAATATTTTTGTTATGCATTCTGGTGTTGAAGAATTAAATTCTAAAAAGTTTGAGAAAGTCCCATCCATTCCTTTTAATCTTATTCCTAAAGGTTTTGATTATTATGCATCGGGACATATACATGAGCATGCAGTAAAAGAAACTTTGGATGGTAAAGTATTCGTTTTTCCGGGTGCTCTTTATCCAGCTAATTTTAAGGAGTTAGAGGAGACGAAAGGAGAAGGTTATTATGTATTAGTTGAAATCGATAAAAGTAAACAGGTGAAAGTTATTAAAAAAGTTATAAAACTTTATGATGTTGTGGTTCTAGAATATAACGTAGATGGTATGGAACCCCAAACTATAACTTCTAAAATATTACGGGATCTCGATAATAGAGATTTAGAGAATAAAATAGTTCTTTTGAAGTTGAGAGGAGTAGTCAAAGGATCTATAGCACATATTAATTTTAAAGATATAAAAGCCAAAATAATGGATAAAAATTGTTACGCTTATAAGAAAAATATCTCTAAA
>JALWJP010000005.1 GCA_026997215.1 Nanobdellati archaeon | reverse complement strand
GACTAATTCTTGCCATTTTTTTTTCGCTTCTTTTAATGGCGAATTCTACTTTTGCAGATGATCTCTCTGATTGTCCCCCTCCTGAAAGATTATTACTTTTTTATTCATGTGATGGAGAGTTGATTAAGGCAGTTGATGTTACTTCATTATCATCATATGATTCCATTTACTGGTTTTTTAATGACTCTTCTATATGTACTGTTAGCTTTCTTAGGCTCACTTCCTTAAATGTAGGCGATCATGGATTCGAAGGAATGACCTATGATGTTTTTGTTTATAATAACTCTGTTAATCCTTCAGAAAGTTATCAAATTCCAAATAAAATAGATAGTATTGTTATACCTTATGCTCCTTATTCTTATTGTTCGTTAAATTATAATTACACAACTTTTAATATAACTTTTGACCCTTCTCTTCATTACATTAATGAAAGTTATGTATCGAATTTTGAAGTATTCATGCCTAAGATGCCTCACGTTTCTGTGCAATTAACCAATGGTACTGAAAATAGTGTAAACTATAATTTTTATCAATTATGGGATCTTTTATATCTTAATCTATCTCCAGCAAATCTTTCTGTATTTAAAGATGATGGAGAAAGCGATCTTTATTTAATTTTAAATGCTTCTGCATTATATAAAGGAGATCTATCTTTATTTACTCGAAAATCTTCTTTATCTTGGGAATTGAAGATTAACCTACCTTATTTAGATAGTATTTTTGAAACATGTACTCTTATTTTTTGTAATGAAGACACTCCTTGTGAGTTAAATAAGAGTTATGTTCAGCAGACTGCTTTAACTCGTAATGATTTAGAGGTTTATGATGATTCTTTCATTACTTATCCTTTAGAGTTGAAAGGAAATATAGATTATGCTTATCTTTATTATAATGTAAGTTATTATGTTGATTATGAACCCCCTGCCGTGGATGTTCTAAATACAACACCTGTTAATTCTACTTTCGTATTAGATCCTACTTATTTCGAATCATACTTTCAATTAAGAGACACACAATGGTGTAGCGTAAATATCGATAATAATACCTTAAATTTTAATTCCTGCAATCACATTGTTATTAGTAATTTAACTTATCAATCTCATGATATAACAATTACCTTTTACGATCCGGCTAATAATGGTGTTAAGGTTTATTTTAACTTCTCACCTTTATACAATTACCCTGTATGTTATGCGAACTTTTCTTGTTATAAAAAGAAAAGTTATGTAGGAGAGATCTATAAAGATTACGCTTTAAAAAGAAATTTTTCTGTTAACGATTCCATAGATGTAATACGTGTTGTTTCTCTTACATCTAAGCAGAAGGGTGTTTATTTGCCTGAGGAATTAAAACCACATTATGTTTTAACCCCTTCCTGTGATATTATTAATTTATCATCTGGTTATTTGATTAATTGCACGAGTTATTACACTCACATAATATATAATGCTACGGATAATCCTTCTCAACCTCTCGTTTACGGAAATCTTTTAAGGTATCAAGATAAATCCCGGGTATCTAAGTTTAATGGGTTAGCATATTCTTTGGCAATTCAAGAGATTGTTGTAAATGCTCTTAATCCTTATAGTTATTTTGAGAACATTTCTTACAACTTTTGTGATAAGTTAGAAGATTCCTACAATTACCTTATAAAGTCATGTAATGGAACTATAACCAACATAACTCAATCTTTAAATGTGACAGCAGAAATAGTTAAAAAAGATGTTTTAAAAGAAATACCTTTTTTAGAATATTATTTCCTCTCTAACACAAGTATTCTTCCTTTAGAATCATTAGTACCTTTGTATCATAAATTTATAATTAAAAATTACGATATTATACCGTATGAAAAC
>JALWJP010000004.1 GCA_026997215.1 Nanobdellati archaeon | reverse complement strand
ATAGTAATAGATGATTTTATAAAACAATATAAAATAAAAGATTTGGACTTCAAAAATAATAATCCAATTGACCAATTAGAAGAAATTTTTAGATATATGAAACGAAAAGAACAATTATTGTTCATAATAATAGATGAATACGATAATTTTGTAAAGAAGGTATTAATAGACAGCATGACAGATTACAAAAAGATAGTAACCACAAAGGAAGGAATATATAAGCAATTTTTCACAACATTAAAGGTAGGCACATCTGGGAGTGATGCACCAATAAGGAAGATGTTTTTAACAGGAGTAAGTCCATTAGCTCTTTACGATGTTACAAGTGGCAGTAATATTGGAGTTAACATTTCATTGAGCAAGAAATATAATGATTTACTTGGAATAACAAAGGAAGAATTAGAAGAGATGATAGATTATTATGGTTTAAATGAAAGAAGGGAGTTAATATTAGAAAGAGCAGACCAGTGGTACAATAATTACAGGTTTAGTAAAGATGTAGATCATACGATTTACAATACAGACATGATAATTTACTATATGAAGCATTTGATAAGAGAAGATAAAGAGCCAGATGAATTGGTGGATGTAAATGTGAGGACAGATTATAGCAAGTTGAGATATTTGTTAATGATAGGCAACAGGTTAAATGGAAATTTTGAAGAATTAAGCAGGTTAGTGCAGGGAGAAGAGGTAACAATAGGAAATATAGTACAGGATTTCAGTGCATTTGAATTAATAGAGAGGGATAATTTTTTATCATTTATGTTTACATTAGGATTTGTAACAATGGAGAAATTTAAGACAATATTAAGATTAAGGATACCGAATCAAACGATAAAGAGATTGATGGGAGAGTTTTTGTATAAGACATTGAAAGCAATAGATTTTAATATGTATATTCATAAGTTTAATGAATATCTGTTAGAATTTGCGTATAATAAGGATTTAAAGGTATTTGAATATTTATCAGAGGAGATAAAGCGCAACAGCAGCATAAGAGATTATTTTAAAGGAGAAGGATTTTTAAAGGGATTTTTTGTAAGCACATTGATAATGTGTCCATATTATGAGGTATTAACAGAGAAAGAGATAACGAAGGGCTATGTGGATATAGTGTTAAATCCAATAAAAGAGGAAGTGCCATATGGAGGGATAATAGAATTAAAGTATATACCTCGTAAGAGGGACTGGAAGAAGTTAATGGAAGAGAAGGTAAAGGAAGGAGAGGAGCAGCTAAAAAGGTATAGAATAGAAGAAGCGAAAGGATTATTAAAAGGAAAAGAATTTATAAAGGTATTGATAATTTATAAGGGCTGGGAAATGGTTTATTGTAAGTTATACCAAAACAAAGGTTAGAAGTTGTATTGCCATCTAAAGCAAAACTTTATTGACAAAAATTTTTTTGAATAATATACACTTCCAGTTATGAAAAATTCTTTTCCCTGCATAACTGTAATAATTCCTGCAAAAGCCGAATATAATCATATAAAAGCTTTAAAATATTTGAAAAATGTTAATTATCCTGCTGAAAAATTAGAGATTTTAATAATAAATGGTTATAATCCTTCGTTACAGAGAAATAAAGCTGCACAAATTGCAAGGGGAGAGAGACTCTATTTTTTGGATGATGATTCTATTGTAAGTAAAGATATTTTTTTTAAAAACTGTATCCCATTATAAGAATAAATATATCGCAGGAGTTAGAGGACCAAGGATTTCACATCCTGATGAAAGTAAAAAGCAACAATTATTTAGTAGTGCTCTTACCTCTCCATTTGATGGTTTTGGAATTTCTTCCCGTTACAAACATACTGGAAAAACAAGAAAAGCAAAAGAGGAAGAACTTATTTTATGT
>JALWJP010000003.1 GCA_026997215.1 Nanobdellati archaeon | reverse complement strand
ACTATAAAAACCGAACTAAAGGATCTTATAAGATTAGAAATAGATCTTGCAGAAGAGTTAATAGATCTCTTAGGCTAAATCATAACAATTTTAATTTACTCGTTACTTCATCTATTTTATAAGTCTCTGCAGGACCTATGCCGAGTGCAGTATAATCGGGATGTTTTAATTGAGTTCTAGCAGCATCCTGAATGAGACATACAGGTAAATTCTTAGATTTTGCTTTTTTGTAAACTTCTAATAATTCATCTTTAGAGTTAACCTTTAAAACAATTTTAGCAGCGCCTTTTTTCAACCATGCTTTCCTGATTTTTTTCTTTGAGTTAAGAAAAGCACATAAAGAGGCATGAGCTACTTGAGAAGCAAGTTTTCCTTTCCCCATTTTTAAATCAACTCTTACTACAATCACTTGTTTATAATCTTTATCTTTCAAACCAAATAATGACCACACAAAACCCACCTAAAAATATATATAGTTTTAAAATCAATATATTATTAAACCTTAGAATTCATGAGGTGATTAAAATGGTAATTAATAAACTCAGAAACAAAAACATAAGTTTAATAGAAGCGTATAAGAGAGGTTTTGAGAAATTTAAAAATCACTGGAAATTTTGGATAATTTTTATGTTAGTATTAATAGCCATCAACATAGGAGAAACCGTAATTTATAATTACCTTTCTGTAAACCTCGTAGTAGAAAAAATTATGTCTCTTTTCGTTTTTCTTATAAATAATGTTCTTATACCTATATTTGTTATTGCTGGTTCATGGCAGTCTTTAAAAAATAAAAAAGTAGATTTAAAGAAGTTTGAGAAGAACGATCTAAATTTTGATATGATTCTTAATATGCTTACCTGGGCTGTAATAGAGATTTTTGGCTTTATATTACTTCCTTTAGGCGTATTTTACATAATAATAGATAAATCTAAGCCATTATATGTGTACATTCAAGCCATAAAAACACAACCAGTAATTATAACAACATGGGCATTACTAGTTATGATCGTTTACATAATAATTATTACTCGCTTCATGTTTGTAGAATATAACATTGTAATTAAAAAGAAAGATATAATTGATGCTATCATGAAGTCGTGGAAAGATACTAAAAAATATTGGGGTTTGCTAGTAAGTTACTACTTAATTTCAGGAAGCATATTAGTATTAACATCTTTTATAACATTAGGAATGGCATTAATACTACTCATACCATGGTATTGGCTATCCACAGTGTATATATATGAGCGCATTACCAAGTAAAAAAATTATAATAATAGGGGCAGGCACATTAGGTAGCATTTTTTCTTTAATTTTTTTGAAAAAATATAAATTCAAAGAAGTTATATTAATAGATCCGGATAAAGTTACATTACGTAATATTAAAAATCAAATATATTCCCTCCATGATATTAGAAAATATAAAGTAGAAGCTTTAGCATCAGTACTTAGATATCACTATCCTTCCTTAAAAGTGAAGCACTATAACTTACCGTTCCAAGAAACTTCCATTAAAACAAAAAATTACGTAGTGGTGGATGCAGCAGATAACTTAAATGTTATTAAATACTTTATCTCAAATCAAAAGGAAGTGAAAGAATACATATTTGCGAAAATTAGAGAAAGTGATGCAATGCTACTTATTACTAAGGAATTAGACTCTCTTGGAAAACAATTAATAAAAAAGGAAGAGCACAGCACTTATAGAAATATAAGAACTTCTTGGGAAAATAGCATTTTATTTTCCGCATGGATTACTAAACATTACTTTCAAATAGATAGAGACGTTCTTTACTCCCTTAGAATTAATGAAACTTTAATAATCGATAAATTTTTGTTAAAATAAGAGGTATTAATGCAACAACACCAT
>JALWJP010000002.1 GCA_026997215.1 Nanobdellati archaeon | reverse complement strand
TTGACCTTCGAGCAAGTAGTTGAGATTGCTAAAATGAAAAGAGAAAGTATGCTAGTCAATTCCTTAAAAGCCGCGGTTAAAAGTGTTATAGGTACTTGTGTTTCAGCAGGCGTGAGTGTTGACGGGAAAAATCCTAAGGATGTATTAAAAGAGATTGAACAAGGAAAGTATGAGGACTATTTCAAAGAATAGGTGAGGTATGATGAAAATAGAAGAAGCCTTAAAATATTTACAGCAGAATTCCAAAAAAAGGAACTTTACCCAGGCGATTGATTTAATAATAAACATAAGAGGAGTAAACTTGAAGCAACCTGAAAATAGATTTACTGAAGAGGTATTGCTTCCTGCAAAGCTTAGTAAACCTAAAAAAGTTATGGTTATAGGAGATGTAATTGCTACCAAAGCTAAAACATTAGCAGATGTGGTATTAACTAAAGATGAGTTGATGCAATACACTGGAGATAAGGAAAATAAGAAAAAATTTAAAAAGTTGATTAAAAAAGTGGATTATTTAATAGCAGAAGCGCCTTTGATGGTTACTATTGGTAAGGAATTTGGTAGGATTTTAGGATCCAGAGGTAAAATGCCTAAGCCTTTACCTCCTAATGCTGATCCTAAACCTTTAATAGAGAGATTAAGGAATACTGTGAGAGTGAAGTTAAGAGACATTCCTTTAATACAAACGGTTATAGGTTATGAAGATATGGATGTGAAAGATGTAGTAAAGAATTATGAAGCTGTTATTAATGCTGTATTGAAGAAACTCCCTAATGGATATCAGAACATACGAAGTGTGTATGTGAAAAAGACAATGAGTTCGCCAGTAAAAGTAGATATAAAATAAGAAAGGTGTAAGGAAATGGTCCAAGAATGGAAAAAAAAGTTGGCTCAACAATTAGCTGAGGAGATTAAGAATTATAAAGTTGTGGGAATTGCTGATATTTACAAACTTCCTAGTAGCCAATATCAAGAAATTAAACACAAAATAAAAGATAAAGCCAAGATAAAAGTAGTTAAAAAAAGAGTGCTAATGAAAGCATTTGAGTTAGCAGGCATTCCTGAGAAAGCCCGAGATATTTTAGAATCAAGTATTATAACTGGTTTGATTCTGAGTAATGAGAATCCTTTTAGACTTTACAAGTTTGCTGAGAAAAATAAATCACTAACTTTTGCTAAAGCAGGAGATATAGCTCCTTATGATATTGTTGTGCCTGAAGGAGACACAGGTTTACCTCCTGGACCCATTATTGGAGAATTAAAAGCAGCCGGCATAAAAGCAAGAATCCAAGGGAACAGCATAGTGGTTCAGGAAGATAGTGTTGTTGTTAAAAAGGGAGAAGTAATTAATGAACAAGTAGCTAATATTTTAATGAAACTTAATATTAAGCCTATAGAGATAGGTATAAATATAAATGCAATGGTAGAGAATGGTATTGTTTATGACAAAGGTCTTTTGGCGATTGATGAAGAGCAATATTTCAATGAGGTTGTTAAAGCAGCACAACAAGCATTTAACTTAGCGTATAATGCCGAGTATCCGACAAAAGATGTTATTGAATTGAAGTTAATGGAAGCAGCACAACAAGCATTTAACTTAGCGTATAATGCTGAATATCCAACAAAAGATGTTATTGAATTTTTATTGCAAAAGGCTCAGGGAAGTGCTTATAGCACGGCTGCTACTTTAAGTGATGAAGCAAAACAGAAGTTAGGCATAGAAGTTGCTTCTGTTATGCCAACTCAGACACCATCCGAAGGAGCATCAGCAACAGAAACTAAGGAGGAAAAGAAGGAAGAGAAAAAGGAAGAAAAATCCTCTGAAGAAGCAGCAGCCGGTTTAGGCGCACTTTTCGGTTAAATAATATTTTAAGT
>JALWJP010000001.1 GCA_026997215.1 Nanobdellati archaeon | reverse complement strand
CAATACCTCCATTAGAAGTTAATCCTCCTACTGTTATTGGGTTGGTTGTAGATGCTCCATTATTTGTTATGTCTTGTAATGTATCCTCTATTATGCCTGAGTCTATTCTACCATTATTATTTTCATCTAAAGATGTAGGTGTGGGAGAAGTAGGATCTCTTACTATTTGTTGTAATGGATGCCAAGGTAATGATGTGTTTAGAGCAAAAGCATAGATTGCCATGCTTATTATGGTTAAGGTTATTGCTATTATGCTTAATCGTGAGGTTAAGGATGCCATAATATTATTAAAGGGGAGAATGTATATATATTTTTATTTTTTACTAAAAATAAAATAAAGCATATAAATAATAAGAGCAAAAAATAGAAAGGTGGTGTGAATGGTAAAATTCGACTATAACAAAATTCTTCCTTTAGAAAAAACTAGATCTCTTTTTGAAAACTATGCACTTAAATTTAAAGAGGTGGCATACCATCAAGGATTGGAAGTGTATGCCCTAGAAATGTCAAGAGATGAACTATTAGCAGGCATAGGCATTTATTTGCAGAAAGTACTTGAAAAAAACCTTAAATTTTTACCGAAGGAAAATAAAGATTATCCCACTCTACTGTATGCTGAAGTAGTTATTGCTTTAAAGCAGAGAGAAAAAGAAAAACTCCAAGAGCTAAAAGAAAGAATCGATACTTTACTTTTTAAAGATATTGTGTTTCCAGAATGGAAGGATGAAGAAAAATGGTACTCACCTGAAATATACTCCGCTGTAATGGCGATTCTTTTAAGAAGTGTATTTCCGCCTTCGCATTACATGCATCATATTAAATATTATAGAGAAGTAATGGATTGTGCTAACCTCGCCTATAAACTTTATGTTGCTGATCCTCTTAGCATTCCTAAAGGAATACATTAATCTTTATATTTTATCTTTATCATACCCGTACCAACTGGTACAGCATTACCTATTATTACGTTTTCAACAACACTAGTTAAAGTATCTTTTTCACCTAAATAAGCTGCTTTTGTTAGATGTTTAACAGTTTCCTCGAAGTTAGCCCTTGCTAAAACAGATGCTTTACTACCTGCCACACCGTATCTTCCTATTGGTTGTATGACACCAGTTTGAGTCATTATATCTGCAACTAACATAATGTGTCTTACGTCTGTATCTACTCCTTGCTCCCTCAAAGTATTTAAAGCTTCTCTTATTATGAGGTTACGTGCTGCTTCTATTCCTAAGACCTCAGCAACCTCGAAAATGTTGTTGGTATAGGTGCGGCGTTTATCGACTCCTTTAAGTTCTAATACTTTTTTAAGATTAGAACCCAAGGTTGTGATCTTCCATTCTTCTCCATCCTTCTCAACTAATATCTGTTTTACACCTCTTATACCTTTCACATGCCTCTCTCTCAATCTAGTTCTCATAGCTTGTAAGTCCTTCAAACCATATTGCTTAGCTTTAGGTTTTGCTATAATGGTTAAATCGTCCTTAACCTCAAACTCTGCTGTTGCCATGGATTTACTTAAAGCATTTCTTACTGTGGTAACATCTAATAAATGATTTTGAAGTTTATTCTTATCTAACTTAATCTCTAAAACCATCTCGGTTAGATCTATAGCATCATATTCCATCACATCCTTTAAAGAAGTCTCTTTGATCTTTGATGCTAATTCATGTGCTTTTTCTGCATTATTATAATCAGGTTCTAAATATATAGTCATAGAAGGTGTTTTAGGCTCTTTTTTTGCATCAAATATCTCTATTAACCTTGGTAAACCTTTTGTAGTAACAAGTTGAACTCTACCTGCTGCGTGGTATGCTCTCAAAGTAATTTGCGTTGCAGGTTCTGAGATAGATTGAGCAGCAACAACACCCACTGCTTCTCCATACTCGTACTTCATCTTTTCATATCTCTCTAAAGCTTCTTTAAGTTTCTTTCCCTTAAGGTTTTGATATTTTGAAGGTAAAGTCAAACTTTCCACGATTTCATCGTTTTTTTGTTTTGCAGATTTCTTAGCCATCATGAACACCTCACTCTTTTATTAACTCACCCCAATCACTTTTTGCAGGATCTATACCATCCTCACCTGCAACAAATTGCACTATACTACCAGAATCGTCTCTCACACTTAAATCTTTCTCTACTTTTAAATCTTGCAAAGCATTAACTAACCTTCTTTCTAAATAACCTGAAACCCTTGTTTTTAATGAAGAATCCATTATACCTTCTCTACCTTTCATTGCCTCAAAGAAAAAGCCTATAGGTGATAACCCTTTCTTAAAACTTTCTCTTACAAAACCATGAGCATATGCTCCTAAATCTCCTTTTTTGAAATGACTTAAAGTTCTACCTCTATAACCTCTGAAAGGTCTTTTACCTCTTATAGTTTCTTGACCAACCAAACCAGACATATAGGCTAAGTTTTGAATATTACCTCTTGCTCCAGTTATAGCCATAACTAATGCCTCTGAATCCTTAGCATATTCTTTTATAATTCTTTGAACTTCGTTAGTTATGTTCCACATCTCAGCCATTATTAAATCTTCTAAGGTCTCTTCAACAGTTTTACCCGGAGTTGGAGTTATTTTTCCTTGTTTGTAATCCTTAATGTGCTGCTCTACTTTGTTAAGGTAAGTATCTATAACTTCCTGAATCTTCTTTTCCGCCTCCTCGGGAATATCCAAATCACCCACGCTTACACTAAACCCTCTCATATTAAGATAAGATATTATAAGCCTAGTAACATCATATAGAAAATCAACTGCTGCTTTATTACCGTACTGCTTATCAATTGCATCAACCACCTTTCCTTTAAATGCAGAAATAGCTTTTTCATCAATAACGCCTTTTATAAGTTTACCATCCTCTATAACCACCTCATCGCCTACAGAAGATTTAAACCTCACATTTAAACCAGGAGGCAGTATAAAGCTAAATACCTCCTTACCACTATAACTCTCCTTATTCAATTCCACATCTTCTTTCCCTATACTTGCTAAAAGTTGTGCTACTTCTGCCTTTGTAAGAACCGTATCATCTCTCGTTAAAAGATATGCTCCTGATACATAATCTTGCTGTGCTCCGAGTATAGGACCGCCAAACCTTGGACTCCTTAAGTTTTTCTCAACAAGCATAAGTTCTTCTGCCTCTGCTCTTGCCTCGGCAGTTTGAGGAACATGAAGGTTCATTTCATCTCCATCAAAATCTGCGTTATAAGGTGGACAAACAACTAGATTAAGTCTAAACGTTTTTCCAGGCAGTACTTTGACCTTATGTGCCATAATACTCATTCTGTGTAAAGAAGGTTGCCTGTTAAAAAGAACTACATCACCATCCATTAAATGTCTTTCAACAATATCTCCTTCTTGTAAACTTTCTGCTATAATCTCCTTATTGCTTTCCATAATTTTTTTCCTAATACCTTGAGGCGTAATAACATAATTTGCCCCTGGATGCTTATCACTTCCGTTTAATATTAATTTCTTTAAAAACTCCTTATTATAGGAAGTAACTTTTATAGGAACGGTTAGTTCCTTAGCTATTTTCTCAGGAACTCCCACTTCATTAGGATGAATAAAGGGATCTGGAGAAACAACAGTTCTAGCAGAGAAATTAACACGTTTACCACTGAGGTTATATCTAAACCTTCCCTCTTTAGACTTTAACCTTTGAGCTAAAGTTTTTAATGCCCTACCAGACCTGTGTCTTGCAGGCGGTACACCCGACAACTCATTGTTCAAATAAGTTGCAACATGGTATTGCAATAGCTCCCACATATCTTCTATTATATAATCAGGAGTGCCTATATCCAAATTCTCCTTAAGCCTTTTATTAATTCTAACTATCTCAACAAGTTTGTGAGTTAAATCATCTTCGCTTCGTTCACCTGTTTCTAAAGTAATAGAAGGACGAGCAGTCACAGGAGGAACTATTATTTTAGTAAGAACCATCCATTCTGGTCTTCCTCCCTCTAATCCTAAAGCCTTAGCATCTTCATCACTTATTCTTTCTAAATGTTCCCTTATTTGCTCTGGATTAAGTAACTCTTCTCCATAATAAAAACTAAAAGGCTTCTCAAACTTTACTTCTTTTATTTTAGCATTACATTTAGGACATTTTTTAGGAACAGAAACTTTCTTACCTTTCTTATACTCTATTAAATCTTCATCTTTTAATAGCAAAGCACCACATTCATGACATGTATAGGTTAAGAAATCTTTAATCTCTTTTAAATAATAGATATTTAAAACAGGTTTAGCTAACGTTATTTTACCAAAGTGTCCTGGACATTCACCAAAAACATTACCACATGTTTTACATCGCATTCCCGGATCTATCACACCTAAGCGAGGATCCATAATGCCTCCTTCAACAGGATACCCATCTATATCATAAACTTCAGATGTTGTTACTTCCATAACCGCCATTTTGTCTATAATCTCAGGAGACATCAAACTGAAGTCAACAGCAGTAACTTTACCCATGATTATTTCACCTCAATTTTTGGATAAATCATCATACTTAAAAGTTCATCTAACAAGAGTTTAAACGCATAACTCATCTCTACTTCTTTCACATCACTACCCTTGCATACCGGACATTCCACTCTGCCTTTATTCTTATTTTCATAAGCAATTACACCACAACTATTACATACATAAAATTTATATTTATCTGAGCTAAACCTCTCTTTAAGCGTCATAGCAGCACCATAAGCAATCAAACAATCCTTCTCCATCTCTCCAAATCTTAATCCACCTTCTTTACTTCTACCTTCTGTAGGCTGTTTAGTTAACAAAGTGACCTTACCCCTCGATCTGGCATGCATTTTGTGGCTAACAAGATGATAAAGTCTTTGATAATACCCTATTCCTATTAAGATCTGAGCCTCTAATTTTTTACCAGTTTTTCCATCATACAACACTTCTCTTCCATCATCTCTAAAACCTGCTTTTTTAAGCATCTCTCTTATCTCCTTCTCATTACCTTTGAAAGCTGTTGCATCAATACGCTGACCCATTAATGCTCCTGCTTTACCTGCAACAATCTCTAATAACTGACCCACTGTCATTCTCGAAGGTATAGCATGAGGATTAATAATTATATCAGGCTTTATACCATCTTTTGTAAAGGGCATATCCTCTTCAGGAACAATCATTCCTATAACTCCTTTTTGACCATGTCGTGTTGCAAACTTATCCCCTATTTCTGGAATTTTATATTCTCTCACAGTAACCTTAATGATCTTCTCCCCATTCTCGTTTTCTGTAAGAATCACTTTCTCAACTATGCCTTCTTCTCCTCTTCTAACCACAACAGAATTGTCTCTTTTATTAGAAATACCTATGCGTAATTCTTCTTGAATACCAATAAATCGAATAGGAGAGATTTTAGCCACCAATACATCATCGCTATCCGCATATTCTTCGACATTTATTATACCTTCTTCGCTTAATTTAGAATAAGCCTTTTCAGGTCTTAAGCCTCTGATATCAGAAGTAGGAATAGCTATTATATCTTCTTGGCCACCCCAATACTTTCTTGCTTCTGTGATGTAAGTTCGCATAAAGTAAGATCTGCCCATTCCTCTTTCTAAAGAAGCTTTATTAACAATCAACGCATCTTCAATATTATAACCTTCATAACTCAAGACTGCAATAACAAGGTTTTGTCCTGAAGGATGTGTAGCTAAACCTGTTGCTTCCAATGTTTGAGTTTCAGCCATAGGCAACTCAGGATATACTAAGAGTTGAGCTGCTGTATCGTCTCTTATCAAATAATTCTTAAGATAAATACCCGAAGCTTGTACAACCATTCTTGAACCATAATTAAGTCTATCTCCTCTATTCATTTCAGGAAAAGGTAAAAGAGAAGCTTCGATACCTAATATAGTTGCAGGATCTAATTCTAAATGAGTGTGCTCTTCAGTAACTTCATCTTCATTAACTGCTACATAAGCATTATCCTCCTCGTCAGCATCTAAATATTCAAGAATACCTTTATCAAAAAGTTCCTTCCAAGTTACCTCCCCTTTTATAAGTTTTTCCTTTAGCTCGGGAGTTAGCAAGGGTTTGCCGTTTTTAACAACTATTAACGGTCTTAATACTCTACCTCCATCAATATTTATATGTAATTCATCTCTATCCTCTAACAAATAAACATTTAAATGTTTAGGTAACCTTCCCTTCCTTCTATTTTCTATAATCTCTGCACGTAAGGCTTCTAAATCCTTCACCTTCCCTACTAAATTACCATTAATAAACACAAAACCCATGAATTTCACCTATTGATTATGCTTCGTGTTTGGAAATCATACTTTTTATAGCATCAAACACTCTCTCTTTTTCCTCATCTTTTAACTCAACACTTATTTCCGCAGCAATACCTAAGAAGTTTCTTAAACCTATATTTTGACCTTCAGGAGTTCTTACAGCACACACTCTACCGAATTTAGTAGGATGTAATTCTCTTGCCTCAAAGTGCTCTTGAGTTGGAGTTAAAGGAGATACTATGCTACGTAAATGAGTCATGAATCTTACAAAGTTGGTTCTTTCTAATCTCTGTGAAATACCTGTTTTATTACCTATCCACGTACCTGTTGCCATTGCTCTCATTATTTGATTATTGAAAGCATCAGCAGGTATTATATTTTGCAATCGTGAAACCCTTCTTCCTCTCTTCATAATTTTTTGATAACTAAATTGCAGTTTAGATACTAAACCCCATTTACCTATAATAACTGCTCTCACAAGTTGATCTATAAGTTCTCCTGCCAATTTAATGCGTTTATTGCCGTAATGATCTATATCTTCTGGCATTATCTTTCCTAAATGCAATCTAATAATATTCCTTGTAATTATAGCTAAAAGCTCTGCTTTCTTTAAACGTGAATCCGGAGTATTACCTAAATAAGCCAATAAATAGTTATCTAAGATATTTAAAATGCGTTCTTCTCTCTCTTCTGCTTGTCTGATTCTCATACTCTTAGCAATATTTTCTAATGCCTCTTCATAATCTCTTGCAGAAGAATACATATTTACAAAAAGTTCTTCCATTTCATCTTCTTCTACACCTATTAAAGACATAATATCTTTATCACTTTTTATACCCAGTGCTCTGATTAAATCTATAATGCTAACAGGCTTATCAAGAATATTAGCAAATCTCACAACTACTAACCCGTTTTCCTTCCTTTCAAAATGATGTCTTTGAACAAAACCCCCTGTATCACTATTTAATCGAGCAATTACAACACCATCCTCTATCATATATGTTACGCGTTGAGGTGCTAGATCTTCTGATAAAACAAGTACTCTCTCTGTTCCATTAATTATGAAGTAACCGCCAGGATCATCAGGATCTTCTCCAACCTCTAACAATTCTTGTCTGCTCATTTTAGATAAAGGACATAATACAGACTTAACCATTACAGGCATATCACCTATCTTAACAACCTCGGTCTCATGCTCTACTCCTTCAAAGATAGGCGTTATTTCTACATACAAAGGAGATGCATAAGTAAGGTTGCGTAATCTTGCTTCATAAGGTAAAATATAAGTAGTAGATCCATCAGCCTCTCTAATCTGAGGTTTATCTAAACTTATTTTTCCAAATTTTAGAACAACATCTTCACCAGTAGGCAAAGGCACGCTTATACTACCTATCTCATTAAAAGTCTTTTGAAGCCCTTCGCTTATGAAATAATTATAAGAATTCAATTGATGATGCGCCATTCCCTTAGACTCAATCATCTCCTTTAAATAACTTTTCAGCAATTTACCTCTTTTATCTACCATATTATCCTCACTCCCTCAGACAAACTAATCTTCACCAGACTCATCACTATCCATACCTTCTACTTCATCTACTGAGATCTCAGGAGAAACTGTTGATTCATCTAATCCAGCAACATAATCGTCCTCAACAACTAATCTGTAATATACAGATTTTCCAGCAGTTAAGCTAGATCTTATTATTTTAACAACATCTCCTGGCTTTGCTCCTATTATTTGTATAACCGCATCAGAAGCTTTTATTTTAGGAAGTTGATTTAAAGAAATATCATATTTAGACAATAATTCATTAACCTCGTCTTTATTTAGAATCACGTGCTCGGGAACTAATTCGTGATCCAACACGTATTTTTTCATATTGCTTATAGTCACCACCTAAATGCGCGTATACGAGGAAATAAGGAAGATGGGCCCGACGGGATTTGAACCCGCGACTCCCGGGTATCTTCTACATCTCACCCGGCTGGATGAGTCTGGCTAAAAGCCTCACCCTCTGTATTAAGAGCCCGGTGCTCTACCAGACTGAGCTACGGGCCCACATATCAAACAAAATTTTAATAGTAATGTTAAATTTAAAAAGATTATGGTATGCAGTAAGTCGTTTTAAAATAATCTTGTAAAATAAAGTGTTAAGCATTAATTTTAAAAAATTAACGTGAAGTAACCGAAAACTTTAAATACTGCCATAGACAAATATAAAT